>NZ_LEKG01000081.1:0-40547 GCF_001029515.1 Micromonospora sp. RV43
GCCCGCCCCCGCACACCCACCGCGGCCACCACACCTGGACCTGCCACTGCGGCGCCGCCACCCACCACCCGCCGCTGACCACGCAACCCGGCACACACACCTAGGCATTCCACGGAATCACCCCCGGCCGGCCGGCCGGGCGACGCCATCGACCGTTCAACCCCGGCCGCACCGTCGCGCCCGCATCCGCCCTGGTAGCGCCTTACAGGGGACACACCCCCTTGCATTCTCGGCCCGCCGCAACGTCAGTGACGCCACCGCGCCACCGCCAGCCGCTGCGCGCACGCACGAGGCGAGAACCGCGTCGACCACCTACACCCGGCAGTCTTCCTACCAGGCGTCACCATCCACTACACATAGCGTGTGGATCACCTCTACTGGAACCTCGGCACCTGCGCGGGCGGCGCCGTGTTCGAGGTCGGGTTGCGCGGCTCGACCGCCCGGGTCTGCCTGATGGACGACGACGAGTACCAGGCGTACGTCGACGGCGACGAGTACGAGTTCTTCGGCGGCTTCTACGACCTCACCCCCGTGGTCCTGGAGGTGCCCTACGACGACCACTGGTGGCTCATCGTCGACAGCAACCCCGACAACATCAGAGTCACGGTTAACCAGGTTTTCGACGGCGACTGACCGGTCCACCACGACGGCGGCGGCTTCATCCGATGAAACCCCCAACAGGGCGGAGCAAGATATGACTTTGGGGAACCCAAAGTCCGCCGGACCGGGCGCGGTCCGGCGTCAGCGACCGAGCGCGGTCGCCAGCAACGGGGAGACAACGGCGTGCACGACGACGCACAGCAACAGCTGGTAACGCCCGCACCGGAGCAGCCGCGGCGCTCCGCCATCGCGCCGCACCGCCGGCCGCGAGGCGACGACGGACACCGCACCCGCCGGGTCAACCTTCGGCTGTCCGACGACGAACTGGCCGACCTGACCGCCGCCGCGGCCCGCACCGGCGAGACCACCGCCGGGTACGCCGCCCGCGTCGCCCTGGTCGTCGCCCGCGGCCAAATGCACGCCGACGCCGTCGACCCCGAAGAGATTCGCGACATGGCCGCCCACCTCATGCAGTCCCGGACCACGCTGGGCCGCGTCGGCGTGCTGCTCAACCAAGCCGTCACCGTGCTGCACTCCACCGGCGAGCCGCCGGCGTACCTCGCCGACGCCGCCCAGCGCTGCGCGGCCGCCATCGCCCGCGTCGACGACGCCACCCAGACCGTGCTGCGCGTGCTCAACCCGCGCCGCCGGCGTTAGCGGCACCGTTAGCGGCGCGGCGCGGTTATCAGGCGACGCGGCCGACGTCGTAGGGTCTGAGGCCGTGACGAGCGGTGTGCGGGACGTGCCAGCCGGGGACCTGACCGTCGAGCAGGTGCGCCTGATCGTGCAACGGCTGACGGCGATCCACGGGCAGCTCGGCGAGCTGGTCGAGATGATGCACCGCTTCGCCGCCGCTGACGGCCGGGACTGGCAGACCTGGGACCGGCTACTCGACCACATCGGCCGCGCCGGAACGAAGCTGATGCAGTACTCCGGCGACCCGGCACACCCGGACTGGCACCCAGCGGCCGAGAAGGCGATCGCGGAAGCGGCCAGCACCACCATCAAGGACGGCGTGCTGTCCGAGGTGACACACCGCAAGCTCGCCGAGGCGCTGCTGCTGACCGTCTGGCGCAGCGGCGGGTACTTCCTGGTTAACCCCGACGACTGGCCCGACCTGCTACCCGCCGTCGTCCTCGGCGCGGTGCGTACCGCGCCGCTGATCAACCAAGACGACCTCCTGGACCACCTGCGCGACGCCGGCAACGCCGACACGTAGCGCCCACAGGCGGGGCCGCTGATCCCGCGGACTACCCGCGCACCGTTGACGGCACCGTTAGCGGCGGCGCTACCGCAGCAAGTTGGAGGAAAAGGCAGACTTTTAGCCGCCGTCGAGCCGTGTCGGACGCCTGCCCGGGCGGGCCGCCGTCGAGTGTCCGGCGTCCGCCGCCCCGCCCCTACGGGACGGGCCACCGCACCGTCGCGGCCTACGCCTGCCCGCGAACAGCCGACCCGCGCGACCGCCATAACCGCGGCCCACCCACCAGCAGGCCCTCCGCCTTACCGGCGCTGGTGAGCCGGTCGACGTCGACGCCCTGGCCGACAACGACCGCTTCCGGTTCTGGCTCACCATGCCCTACGTCAGCGGCGGGTGACGCCCGACCGGTTGCGGGCCAGGGTCGCCCAGCCGAGCCTCGGTCGCCCCGATTCTCCTAGCCAGGGACTTCCGAGACAGCTTGTTTACACCTGTCATACACTGGCAGGGTGCCAGAGGAGTTTTACCAGTTCAGCGACGTCACATACGAACGGTTGGACGCCGCTGGCATCACTCCGCTGTCAGTGCTCGACGTCCTGCATGGCGGCGGCTTCCAGGTGCGCCGCCACCTCGGTGCGGCCCTGCAAATCGCAGGACAGGACAGGACCGGCACGTGGATCGGTGTCGCGCTGATCGAACGAGGCGGCGACGACCACTACATCGTTACCGGCGCCCGCAGGCTCGACGACGACGAGATCAATGCCATCGCCCGCATGAAGGGGGACCAGCCATGAGCACGTTCGACGAGGCCAACGCCGCACTGGAAAGCCGCGACTGGTCCAACGCCCAGATCGACACCGCCCGCCCCCGCGGCGTCAGCATCGTGCACTCGACTCGCATGAGCCACCACCTCACCGAACGACTGTTCGCCGAAGCGGAGCGCCGCGGAGTTACCCCCAGCGAACTCATCCGTGAGTACGTCGAGGCCGGTCTCAACGCCACCGAAGACGGCAACGAGGAAACCGTTACCATCCGCCTGGCTGACCTCCACCGCGCGATCGACACCGCCGTCAAGCGCGCTGCGTGAGACCAGCCGGGAACCACATCAGCTGAGATTGGGTTCGCTCAGCCAGGTGGATCTAGTTTCGGCTGATCGGTGGGAGGCGACGTGACCGTGGTTCCCGACCCGGCGGTCCTGGGGGCCGACCGCGCGATCCGGATCGCCCATGAGGCTGCCGGCATCGCTGGCCTTCCGCCCGGCGGGCTGAAGATGCTTCGCATGGGCTCGAACGCTATCTTTCGATTGGGCGGAGCCGTGGTCAGGGTCGCTAGGGACCCGTCCGACGTTGAAGTTGCGACGAAAGAAGTGCGGGTCGCCAGCGCGTTGATTGCCGCTGGAGTGCCTTGCGTACCTCCCTGGCCGGTAGCTCAACCGATGGTGATTGACGGGCACCCGGTCACTATCTGGCACGAAATTCCTGCTCCCCTTAAACAGCCGTCCATGACCGAATTCGGCGCTGTTCTCCGTCATTTGCATGGGGTTAGCGGTGACCTTGGGCTTCCCCTGCTGGACCCGTGGGAACGGACGCCCGAACGCATCGAGAATGCGCCTGTCAGGGAGCGGGACCGGCGGGTGCTGCGCGCGGTACTTGCCGAGGTCCAGGACCGTTGGGGCGATGCTGAGTTCGAGCTGGCTTCCGGCGTCATCCACGGAGACGCTCATGCCGGAAACGCTGTCCGGGGTGGTGACGGGACTACTGTCCTGATCGACTTTGAGTCGGCGTGCGTCGGCCCACGAGAGTGGGACCTTGCCCCCATGGGCCTATACGTCACGACGCTGGGCTGGATCAGCCGGGGGCAGTACACAGCATTTGTTGACGCTTACGGCGGATTCGACGTCACGGCAGCCCCGGCGTTCGACCTCCTGCAGAGGATGCGGGAGCTGCGCATGACGGCGTGGCTCGCCATGCATTCCACGGAATCGGCCGAGACCGCTGGCGAGGTGGAGCACCGGGTTGCCTGCCTTGCAGATCCCGGCCTCCCCCGCCACTGGTCGGCGCGCTAGTCCCGCCGTACCGCCTTGAGCGTCGAACTGACCTGCGAGGCCAGGGCTCTGGCGTCGTCGTTTTTCGCACGCCGCAGCACACGTCCAAGGTCATTCAAGTAGTCCAGTGCGCGGCCCGACCGCAGTCCGGCCACGGCGGTGATGGCTTCCTGTGCTGTCGCGAAGGCGGCAGGGCCCGGCTCGTGGCGTACCTCTAACGTCGCAAGCTTGATCAGCGAGAACACTCGACCCCGGGTGTCGGCAGGATTGTGCATGTCCACCGCCAGGCGCAGCCGCCGCACGGCATCGACCTTGATGCCGGCCAGGGCCAACGGGAACAGCGCATGCCCGGTATCCCCCATCAGTTGAGCGTCGTCGTAGAACCACAACCACGGCGGGTCATCGTCCGGACGCCGCTGTTCGTACAGGTCATCTGCCTGGCGTACCGCCGAGACTGCCTCGCTTGCTCGGCCGAGGACGCCGAACGCCCGAGCCTCCAAGACCCTGATCATCGCCTTGGTCGTCGTGCTGGCAGAACCCTCACCCGCTCTGGCGAGGGTCGTGATCTGCAGGGCGGCCGCACCCTCACCGAGGTGTACCGCTTGACGCGCCATCCCCGAGAGCACATTGAGACGGCTCGGCCAGTTTTCGGCCTCGGCGGCAATCTGCAGGGCGATCAAGAAGCAGCGGCGAGCGGTCTCATGGTCTCGCGCGTCAACGCTCATGAATCCGGCGAGACGACCTAACCGCGCCACCGCTGCCATCCAAGCTGCTCGGATCGCGGCCGAGCGAAAGGAGGCCGTCTGCAACGTGTTCTGAGTCCAGGCCAGCTGACCGAGCGCGAGGGAACGAACGACTGTGCGGCCGCCGGCGGCATGGTCGGCGCGCTCCATCCCATCGATGACGCGATGAAGGTCGGCCACGTCAATATGCCCGATGCGAGAGGGCGTTGGAGGGCCAGCCAGCCCGCTGGTCAGCGCTGTCAGGGTGTGGCCGCCCAGAGCACCGATGGTTGCGGCGCCGGCAAGCGCAAGGAGTTGCCCGTCGACGTCGACGGACGGCGGTTGCTCGACGCGTTGGGTGCGGCGCGAGTAGAAGCCGAGCTCGGCAGCGCTCTTCGCGCCCAGAACTGTCTGAAACGCCTCGCGGTAGTCCCGCCCCGGCCAGGTGATCAGACCTCGCTCGATGCGACTCACGTAGTCCGCGTCGATTGGGGGACGTCGCCTCTTCGACCCCGCTGACGTAGTTCTGTCCAGGACCCGATCGGCAACCAGCTCAGCCAGCTGGCCGCCAGTCAGCCGTTTGGCCGCCCGAGCTGCCGCGAACTTCTCGTTGCGACTCATCTCGCTCCTAGTGTCGTCGTCCTGGAGTGTGCGACCCGACGGTCACAACCGGTACGTGGCCACGCTCAATCTGCCGGTCAAAGTACCGAGTAGATATCCGGATCATGCTCCGTTCTCGATGGCTTGGCCAAGCAGGACAGTCGTACGAGATCGTTCGTTGACAACTCCACAGCTCCAACTGCTGATGCCCAGCAAGCTCCCGACCTCGATCGATGCTCTCGATGAGTTGCATCAAGCGCAGGTGAGCGCAATCCGCGTCACCAGTGCTGCTGCCGTTACGCTGGCACGTCATGAAGGATCAGGGGCCGAGTCAGACCGCGCCGCGCGTCTTGCCCGAGGACTGGTGGACCACTGCTGACGTGCTCGACTACCTGCGCAGCGTGGGCTCAGGCATCTCACGGAGCACCTGGTCAACCTACGTTGCCCGTGGACAGGCTCCTGCGGCCGAAGGGCGAGTAGGTGCGTACCCCGTCTGGCGGCCAGCGACCGTGAGGTCCTGGCAGGAGAGCCGTCCGGGGCACGGCGGGCGAAAGCCTACCCGCCGGTAACTCTTGTGATCTACGGCATCAGTGCCGTAGTTTTCCTGTTCATACGCCACTACTGACGTACTGCGCCACCTGGGCCGGCATGCCGCCGAACTGCGGTCTGTCGAGGCGATGAGCCATGCCCAGAAACGGAAGTGCCTCGGCGGATGCACCCGCCGAGGCCTCCACAGAGGCATCGATCCAGCCATTGGAAGGGAGATCGAAATGCCAGCCACCAGCGTAACGGCTCCGATTCCCCGGGGCCCGCGTCTGTCGGACACGAGAGAGACCGACAGCGTCCTCCAGAAGCGCATCCAGACCCGAGGCCTGTGCGTGCCCACCGGCAAGACGCCCCAGGTCAACGCCGACGAAGACCCCTGGTTCCCCAACGAGCTGTCCGGCAAGGCCGCCGCTGCAGCCGCCCGCAAGGCATGCCGGAACTGCCCCGTACGGAGCGAGTGCCTGGAACTGGCGCTGCGCGAGGAGCGAACCGCCGCGAACGTCTACGGCATCCGGGGCGGCCGGTCCGCCACTGAGCGAAAGGCGCTGCTGAAGCGTCGTTTCGGCCAGGGTGGTGGTGCCCGATGAAGGCACTGAAGATGCTGCTCCCGGCCGCTGCCGCGCTGTCGTTGGCGGGGCATGTGTGGGCTGCTCAGGTGGCTCGGGCGCAGCGGTCCCGGCTGGTGCAGGCTCGCCGGGACGCGACCACGGATCCGTTGACCGGTCTGGCGAACCGCGCTGGCCTGTCGGCTGCGCTCGACGAGTTGGACGGCGAGCCGATCGATCTGGTGATGGTGGATCTGGACCGGTTCAAGCCGGTCAACGACACCTACGGCCACGCCGCGGGCGACCGGCTGTTGGTGGAGATCGCCCGCCGCCTGCGGGGGCCGCTGGACGGCATTGACGGCGCGGTGGTCGCCCGCATCGGCGGTGACGAGTTCGTTCTCGCGTGCCCGTCGCCGGCGCCGATCGCCGGGCTGCTCGGCGCGGAGGTCATCCAGGCCCTGGCGGAGCCGATCGAGGTCGCCGCCGGCGTGGCGGTGACGGTGACGGCCAGCGTCGGCGCGGTTCACGCCACGGTCGGTGAGGACCGGGCCCAGGTGCTGGCTGCGGCGGACGCCGCCGCATACGAGGCCAAGGCCCGTGGCGGTGACGGCCTGGTCGAGCACGACGTGCTGTCCGTTCTGCCCGAGGTGGAGCAGCGTCCGCTGCTGCGGCTGCGGGAGCTGGCCGAGCTGACCCGGGCGCTGGGGGTGGCGGCGTGACCACCACGAACTCCCCCACTGGCCGGGCGGTGGCCTGCCGGCCGCCGCTGACCGGGCCGCTGCTGCGTGAGGTGTTCCCGGTCCCGCCGGTGCTGCGCCTGGACGACGTCGGCGCGCTCTGCCCGCTCGATGACGTGGTGCTGACCCGGGAGACCGACGGCTGGTCGTGTCCGGCGTGCGGCGCGGCGTGGAACCCGCAGGGCCGCGACGGCTGGTGGCCGATCACCACCCAGGACGCGGAGCTGGTCGACGCCGGCCCGGTTCGCGCCGGCCGCATGGCCCGGGTCGGGATCGTCGGGGTGGTCGCGGCCGGCCCGGCCGCCGCCACGGTGGCCCTCGCGCACCGCTACGCCGAGTACGCCGACGCGGTGCCGCAGGAGCAGGTGTTCGCCGCCTCGGCCGCCACGGTCGGCCTGGTCGGGCTGGTTCTCGCCGGCCGGCGGGTCGTCCGGTGGGTCGACGAGCGCCGCCACCCCCTGGCGGTGGACGTTGACGAGGCCGACCTCGACCCGTACGGCCGGGAGCTGCTGGCCCGGGTGCGGGCGGCCCGCCAGTCGCGCGGGGAGGTGGCCTGACATGGCCGGGCTGCTGGTGGTGCGGGTGCACCTGGACTGGACCGGCCCGGCGCACTACGAGCACGGCGTTTCGCTGCCGTGCCGGGTGTGCGGCACCCCGACGTGCCAGCGCGACGGCCAGGGCCGCGCGTGCGAGAAGACCTGCGCCGAGGACGAGATCGCCCGGGAGCTGCTCGGCACCGGGCAGGCGCTGATCGCCGACGAGCGGATCCCCGCCCCGGCCCGGAACCTGATGGAGGTGACGCGGTGAGCGTCGATGCGGACCTGACCTACGCGGCGCCGTCGCAGTGGCGGGCGCTGGACATGGGCGAGCAGTTCGAGCGCCGTGGCGAGCTGCTCGTGCCGGCCGGCACGCAGCCTGCGGCGGCCGCCGTCGAGCGGCCGGCGGCGGCGCTGCCCGCCCCGGCCCCGGCTGCGGTGCCGGTGGCGGCGCGGCAGCCGGAGATCGAGCCGGAGGTCGAGGACCGGCCGGTGGAGGTGGCCCGCCGCGGCAGGTCGCGCCGGGCGGCCGGGTCGGCCGACGAGCTGCGTGCGCGGCTGGAGGAGGACCGCGCGGTCGTCGAGGTGCGGCGGGAGGACGAGCGGGAGCGCCGCGAGCACGACGTCGAGCACCGCATCGCCCTCGCTCGGATCCAGGAGCGGGAGCGCGCCGAGGCCCGCGAGCGGCGGGAGGACGACCGCGACGCGGCCGAGGACGTGGCGCTGGCCGAGCTGTACCGGCGGGCGAAGCGTTCCGGGGAGCGGGCGCGGATCCGGGCGGAGATCGACGGGTCGGCGGAGATGCGGGCGCTGCGGGTGGCCAAGGTGCGCAAAGTGGCGCTGCTGGCCGGCATTCCCGTCCTCGCGGCGTTCGCCGGCTGGTCGACCACGGGCGTGCAGGCCGGGGTGGTGCGGATGCTCGACCTCGACGCCGGCACCGCCTCCTGGTGGGCGGCGTGGGCGGTGGAGCCGGCGCTGATCACGATCGTCGCGCTGATCATCATCGGTCGGGCGGTGCTGCGCGCCTCCGGCGGCGAGGTCGACTGGAAGGCCACCGTCGCCGAGTGGTCGGCGCTGGGCCTGTCGCTGGCGCTGAACATCGTCGGCGGCTGGCACGGCGGCTGGGACGGTCTGCTGACCGCGCTGCCGCACTCCATCGGCCCGGTCGGCTGCGCCGGCACGGCGTTCCTGATCGGCCTGTTCGACTCCTACGTCACCGCCGCCCGTCCGTGGGAGGGCGCTCCGCGGCTGGCCGAACTCAAGATCACCCCGCCTGCGGCGGTCGGCTCCGGCGACGTCCGTACGGCGATCAAGCGGGGAAAACTCGGCCCGGCCGGCATCGAGTCGGACGGTCTTCCGGACGACGTCCGGACGCTTCTGGCCGACGTGCAGACGGCCATCGAGGACGGGGCGCTCAGCGCCGACCCGTCGGGCTACGCGATCTACAAGCACGTGATGGGCGGCAAGGGCGACCGCGCCCGCGCCTCCAAGGCGGCGGCCCTGGTCTCCGGCTGGCGACCCGGACTGCGGGCGGTCTGACCGGCCCGCCCCACCGACCCGCCCGGGAGCGGCGATGCCGCCCACCGCCGCTCCCGGGACCCGACCGAACAGTCCACACACACCCATCCAGGAGGTGATCTGGTGAGCGCCCTACCCGCCGAGGAAAACTACCGAACGTCACCGATGCCGCGAATTCCATTCCGGCGCGAGGCGGAGGTGATTTCCCTGGCTCCGCCGAGGCAGGAGCCCCTTCCGACCCCTCCCCTACCGGAACCCGATCGGGACGAACCCGCACAGTTCGCACCCCCGATTTCCGGCCCCAACTCCGGCACCGGAATAACTCTGAGTGACATTCCGGGGGACTGGGACAGCGTCACCGCCGTGTGGACCGGCTCCCCGGAGCCGCTGTCGGACCTCGTCGGGCAGGCCGCCCGCGCCCGCGACGGCTCCGACGCCCAGGCGATCGCGATGGCCTGCTGGGCCGTCCTGGTCCTCATCCCCCGCGGGCTGCTGCACCTGGCCTCGTGGGTCCTCGCCCACCCCCTGCGCACGGTGGCCGTCGCCGCGGTGGCCGCCGTCTTCATCGCCACCCTCTGAAAGGAGGCACCCGTCATGACCAGCGCCCTGATCGTGCTCGGCGGACTCGTCTACATCGCCCTGTCGATCGTCTTCCACTTCACCCCCCGCCTGCGGGTCGTGGTCGCCCTGGTCGTCGGCGCGCTGCTCGCCGGCGTCGTCGTCACCCAGGTCAACAAGTGGCTCGCCAAGGGCATCACCACCATCGCCGACCCGATCGGCGACTGGATCGGCCAGGACACCAAGGACGTCGCCCTGGCCATCCCCACCGCGCTCGGGCTCGCGCTCGGCATCGTCGTGGTCGTGTTCCTGCGCGGCAAGGGCGGCGGCAAGTCCGCCGGCGCCGGCAAGGGCACGGCCGGCAAGGGCGGCGGCGGCAAGGCCAAGCTGGCCCACGTCGCGCTGACCTGCGCCCTGCTCCTGCCGATGATCGTCGGCGGTCTCGGCGCGACGATCCGGGACGTGGTCCAGTGATCTTCTTCGACATCCTGGTGTACCTGGCGGTGGCGAAGATCGCCGTGCTGCTGCTGGAGGACGCCGCGTACGCGGTGCGGGGCAAGCAGTCCCCCCGCCGGCAGGCCCGCGCCCGCCAGCAGGCCGCCGCCCAGAAGGCCGCCGACGGGTCGGCCGGGGCGAGCGCCCCGGCCGGCCCGGGCCGGGCCACCGGCGCGGTGGCCGCCGCGGACGGCTACCTCGCCGGGCTGATCGAGGACGCCACCGAACGGGCCCGCGCCCGCCGCCGCCGCGCCCTCGCCCGCAAGCGCGGCGCCCAGGCCGTCGACGGCGTCGTCACCGACGTCGACGACGACGGCCGCTGGTACGCCGACTGCGACCTGTGCGGGTGGGCGTCCCGGCCGTACCGGATCGAGGCCAACGCCCAGGGCGCCGGCCGGGAGCACACCCGCACCGAGCATCCCGAGCAGTACACCGGCGCCGAGCCGGACCCGGCCGCAGGTCGTGTCGCGGAAGGTGTAGCCGCAGCCGACAGCGATTCCACCGAATCAGCCGCCACCGCCGTCGACGACGAGCAGGGGCCGCGGCGGCCGGCGCTGCGGGTGATTCCCGGCGGCGCCCAGGACACCCCGCCGGCCGGCCCGGCCGAGTCCGCGGCGGACCCGAAACGGGCCGAGGCGGCGCCGGCCGCCGCGGACCGGGCGCCCGCGCCTCCGCGGGTGCGCCAAGAGGGCCACTACACCCGCTGCCAGCGGTGCGGCCAGGTCACCGGCCCGACCCCGATGATGCCGCGCCACTGCTTCCAGTGCGGGGCGGGAGACGAGCGCCTGGAGGCGGTCACCGCCGCCGCCACGGCCAGCAGCCCGGCGCCGCGCTACGGCTGGCGGTGCGGCCGCTGCGGCGAGCGATCCGAGGGCTTCGCGTCGTTCGAGGCCGCGGAGAAGGCGTCGCTGGGCCACCGGTGCGCCACCGACCCCGCGAGCGACGCGGACACCACGAGCACCGGCGGCGACGCCGGGGATGAGCAGCACCACCCGGCCGTCGACCCGGCGGCCGGCACGTCCAGCACCACCGAACGATTGAGGGAGTTGACCGTGAACCTGGAAGCCACTGGTCCGGAGGAGATCCGCGCGGCGTTCACCCAGGCGGCCGAGTCCGCCGGGGAGCAGGCGGAGCAGATCGGCGGGATCGCCGGCGTGCTGACCGAGGCCGCCGACCGCTACGAGGGCCTGGAGATGGCCGCCTCGACCGTCGGGCACCTGCGTGACGCCGCCGAGCAGTTCGCCGCCGCGCACGCGGCGCTGAACAGCGCCCAGGAGGAGCTGCAGGCCGCCCTGGGCGACTTCAACAGCAAGGACGGCCAGGTCGCCGACGTGGTCGCCGACGCCGGCGGCAACGTCGCCAGCAAGGAAGTCCTGGTCGGCTGATCAAGGTCTGACGGCCTCCGTGGCCCGTCGGCGCGTGAAGGTGCGTCGGCGGACCGCGGAGAGCGCCAGCACCTGAACGAACCCCTGCCCCCAGCCCTGATGCGAAGGAGCCCTGCGATGTCGACCCGGACCGCTGACGAGATCCGCGCGGACCGCCTGGCCAAGCTCGGCCGCGCGTTGACCGCCCTGTTCGCCGTCACCGCCTACGCCGTGGCCACCCTGGTCAAGCGCAGCTGGCGGCGGCTGTTCCCCTTCTACTGGGTCGCCGCCGAACTGGCCGTGGCGTGGGTCGCCGGCCCGCTCGGACTGTCGTGGCAGACCGTGGGGATCCTCGCCCTCGCGATCGCCGCCACGGCGGCCGGGTGGCGGGCCCGTTCCCGCACGGTGCGGGCGTGGCGGGCCGCGATCGCGATCGTGCTCGGCGGGTACGCCGTCGCGACGGTCGCCGCTGGCGGGCAGGCCGCCCTGGCCGCGCACCCCACCCTGACGATCGCCGTGCCGACGCTGCTCGGGGTGGTGCTGGGCTGGCCGTGGTGGCACCACCTACGCCACCGCACCCCACCGGCGCCCGAGCCGGAGCCGGTGCTGATCGCCGAGCCCGCCGACGTGCTCGACCCGCTGACCGCGCACTGGCAGCGCCGGTGGGAGCGTGAGGTGCTCGCGGCGCGGGTGTGCGAGGGCACCACCCTGGTCCAGGCGGTGGAGCCGCGCCCGGGTGTCACCGAGGCCCTGGTGCGCCTGACCCCCGGTACCAGGCCCGGCCCGCTGTACAAGAGCGGCCCGGACGTGGAGGTCGCCCTGGACCTCAACGAGGGCGCGATCGGCTGGCGCTCCACCGGCAAGCGGGCGTGGGTGAAGGTGGTCCTGGTCGAGCGGTCCTACATCGCCGACGGCGTGCCCTGGACCGGCCCCACCTACGCCGGCGGCCGGTTCGAGATCGCCCGGTTCGCCGACGGCTCCCCCGGCAACTGGATCGTGTCCCGCCCGAACTACGGGGTGCTCGGCGGCCTGGTCGTCGGCTCCACCGGCGCCGGCAAGTCCCGCGCGTTGGGCGCGTTGATCGCGAACCTGCTCGACGGCGGTGTTCAGGTCGCCGTCGGCGACCCGCAGAACGGCCAGAGCCTGCCGGCGTGGAAGAACGCCGTGGACTACTACCCGGGCGTCGACAACAGCTCGCTGCTGGGCCGGCGGGTGCACGCCGAGGTGATGCGCCGCTCGAAGCTGCTCGCCGACGCAGGCGTCGAGGCGTTCGATGAGAACGACCCCCGGGTCAAGGCCCTCGGCCTCTGCGCCCTCGTGGTGATCATCGACGAGTGTCAGCTGATCCTGCTCCCGAACACCCCGCTGGTGGCGCTGATGGAGCAGGCCGCCGAGACGATGCGCAAGACCGGCGTCGGGATCGTCCTGGCCACCCAGCTGCCGCAGATGAAGTCCCTCGGCGGGTCGGTGCGGCTGCGTGACGCCCTGGTCGCGGGCAACGCCCTGATCCTGCGGCTGTCCAACCGAGGTAGCGGCACCACGATCCTGCCCGACGACTTCGTCGGTGACCCGTTCGCCCTGCAGCCCGAGATCGACGGCAAGACCACCGCCGGCATGGGCTACCTGCGCACCAGCGCCCGCGTCGGCATGCTCTGCCGCGTCCCGCACCTCGACGAGTCCGCCGCCGCAGCCGCTGCCCCCCGCGTGCCGGTGCGGTGGAACGTCCCCGAGATCGACCCGGCCAGCAAGATCGTGCTGCCCGGGCAGGGCACCCCCGCCGCGAAGGCGGCCGTGAGCGCGGGCGGCGGCAGCGCGGTGGACCGGCTGCGCGCCGCGTTCGGCGCCGGCCGCCGCAGCACCACGGTGGTGGAGCAGGTCGCCCCGCTCACTCCCGCCGAGTGGGTCCTGGCGTGCCTGCGCCGCGGCCCGGCCTCCGCGCAGGCGCTGCTCGACCGCCCGGACTGCCCCGTCGAGCAGTCGCAGCTCTACGCCCTGCTCGGCCGGCTCAAGGACGCCGGCCGGATCACCCCGCCCGCCCAGCGCGGCGGCCCCTTCACCATCGCGAACTGACCTCCGACCACGCCCCTTCGACCCTGGGAGCCGCGCCATGAACACCGCACCGATCCCGCAAAACCCGCAGGAATCGACGTCGGCCATTGCCGCGCAGCGCTGGCAGCGGACGGCCTTCTGGTGCCACCTCGCGGCCGAGGTCCTGCCGCCAATCGGCTACGTGCTCACGGGCGCCGCGATGGCGACCCTCTTGGCCAACCTGCCGCCGGTCCGGCTGTCTCCCTGGGTCCCGCTCGGCGTCGCCGCAGTCATCGCTTTCTTCCTCTCCGTCGCCGCGACGGTCATTGAGACGTACGCCGGCAACAAGGCCCACCGCCTCACCTGGTCCAGCTAGCCTCGCGCCCCTTTCGCCACCGGACCCGGAAGGAGAACCCCGATGGCCAGCACCGCCCGCCGCCGTACCAGCAAGAAGCAGCCCGAGGTCGACCACGGCGCCGAGTTCGCCCGCCGCGCTGGCCTGGCTGCCCGCGCCGCCTGGCACGGCACCGCCGCCGCCGCCGGCCGGGCCGCCCGCAAGCTGCCCAGCCCGCACCGCACCCCCGGCGTCGACCTGCCCGGCCACGACACCGCCGGCCTCGCCCTGCTGATCACCGGCGTGGTCACCGCGGCCGCCGTGTGGACCCACCCCGCCGGCCTGCTCGGTGAGCTCCTGGATGTCCCGGCCGGCGTCGCCGAGGGGCTGCTCGGGCACCTGGCCGTCGCCGCGCCGGCACCGCTGATCTGGCTCGCCATCCAGGCGATGCGCCACCCCGCCGGCACGCACACCGTGCGGATCCTCGCCCAGGCCGCCGGCACCCTGCTCACCGCCGCCGGCCTCGCCGGCCTGCTGGACCTGGCCGCCGCCGGCGCGGGCGGGCTGCTCGGCCGGCTCACCGGCGGCCTCGACGCGGTGCTCAGCGTGTGGGGCGCGATCCCGGTCCTGCTCGGCCTGGTCGCCGCCGGGCTCACCGCCGCCACCGGCGTCACCCCGGTCGCCGTGGTGACCACCCTCGCCGCCGCCCGCCGCCGCCCCGCCCTGCCCGCCGACGAGGACCTCGACGGGCTCGACGACGTCGACCAGGCCGACGAACTCGACGCGCCGGCCGCCCCGCGCCCCAGTACCGCCGCCGCGGCGGCTCGCCCGGCACCGCCCGTCGATTCCGCGGAATCCGCGCCCCGCCCGCCGCTGCCACGCCGCCAGCCCGCCATGGCCACCGACGCCGCGCCGACGGCTACCGCGGTGCCCGTGACGGCGGGCGGCTACCCCCTTCCCCCGCTGGCTCTCCTGGCCGCCGGTGACCCGCCGCAGCGGCGCACCTCGGCCACCGACACCGTCAAGCAGGCCCTCCAGGGTGTCCTGGATGACTTCAAGGTCAACGCGAAGGTGTCCGGCGCGCACCGCGGACCGACCGTCACCCGCTACGAGATCACCATCGGCGCCGGGGTGAAGGTCGAGAAGGTCATCGGCCTGGCGAAGAACTTCGCCTACGTCGTCGGGCAGCCCGAGGTGCGGCTGCTGTCGCCGATCCCGGGCAAGAGCGCCGTGGGCGTGGAGGTTCCCAACCCGGACCGGGAGGTCGTAACCCTCGGCGACGTCATCCGCTCCCGCGCCGCCCGTGACGGGCACCGGCTGCTGGTCGGGCTGGGCAAGGACATCGACGGCAAGGCCGTCACCGCGAACCTGGCGACCATGCCGCACCTGCTCCTGGGTGGCGCGACCGGTGCCGGGAAGTCGGGCTGCCTGAACACCCTGCTGGTGTCGCTGCTGACCCGGGCGACGCCGGCCGAGGTGCGGCTGCTGCTGATCGACCCCAAGCGCGTCGAGTTGACCGCGTACGCCGGGATCCCGCACCTGGTCACCCCGATCGTCACCAACGCGCGTAAGGCCGCCGACGCCCTGGAATGGGTGGTGCGGGAGATGGACATGCGCTACGACGACATGGCCGCCCACGGCGTGCGCCACGTCGACGAGTTCAACCGCAAGGTCCGCGCTGGTGAGATCACGTCGCCGGCCGGCAGTGAGCGGGTGTTGGAGCCGTACCCGTACCTGGTGGTCGTGGTCGACGAGCTGGCCGACCTGATGATGGTCGCCCCCCGCGACGTCGAAGAGTCGGTCGTGCGGATTACCCAGCTCGCCCGCGCCGCCGGCATCCACCTGGTTCTGGCCACCCAGCGGCCCAGCGTGGATGTGGTGACTGGGCTGATCAAGGCCAACGTGCCGTCCCGGCTCGCGTTCGCCACCAGCTCCCTGACCGACTCTCGGGTCATCCTCGACCAGCCCGGCGCGGAGAAGCTCCTGGGCAAGGGTGACGGCCTGTTCCTGCCGATGGGCGCTTCGACCCCGGTCCGGATCCAGGGCGCGTGGGTGTCCGACGCCGAGGTCACTGCCGTCGTCGAGCACTGGCGCGGCCAGGCCGGCACTGGCGGGCAGACCCTCGCGCCGGCCGCCGCTCTGGCCCCGGCCGAGAAGGCCCCGGCCGGGCCGGCCGTCGACGCCGCGGTGGTCGACGGGCTCGACGACGACGAGCGGGCCCTGCTGCGCGAGGCCGCCGAACTGATCGTCAGCAGCCAGTTCGGGTCCACCTCGATGCTGCAGCGCAAGCTGCGCATCGGCTTCGCCAAGGCCGGTCGCCTCATGGACCAGCTGGACCAGATGCGCGTGGTCGGCCCCTCCGAAGGCTCCAAGGCCCGCCAGGTGCTCGTGACCGCTGACGAGCTGCCCGACCTGCTCGCCGCCCTCGGCGGCGACTCCCCCACCGACACCACGGACAGCGCCGGCGCGACAGTGCTGCCCTTCCCCCGCAGCGGCACCCGCCGCTGACGGCGATCCACCCCCGAGCCCGGTTCACGAGACGAAGGAGAGCCTGATGCACACCCCCACCTCCGGCGAGCAGGACCTCGCCCCCATCGACCACATCCGCGCCACCGAGGCCGGCACCGGCCGCTGGCGGGCGCTGACCGACTGGTGGCGCGACAACCGCGCCACCCTGTTCCTGCGCGACAACTGGCTGCTCGGCCTCTTCGCCCTGGCCGCCCTCGCGGTGCTCGGCGTGCTGCTGTGGGCGATCTGGGTGCTCGTCACCAAGCTCGTCGTCGCCGTGAGCGCTGGCCTCGGCGCGGCCGGCGACTGGGTCACCGGCGGCCCGATCACCCACAGCATCTCCGACCCGATGCGCGCCTACCTCGACGCCCACACCGCCGGGCTGCCCGCCACCGGCCGCGACCTGTGGATCACCTGGCTCGTCGCGGTCGGCGTGCTGTACCTGGGCGCGCTGGCCGGCTCCACCTACGCCCGTGTCGGCTGGGCCGCGATCGGCGCGCTCACCGCCGCCGCCGTCTACGCCGGCGCACCGGCCGGGACCGGTCCGGCCGCGGCCGGGCTGACCGCCGCGGTGTGGCTGGCCCTGTCGCTGCCCGCCTACGCCGCCACCAGCCGGGTGTCCCTCGGCGACGCCCTGGACAGCCTCACCGACCGGCGGGCCCGCCGCACGGTCACCGACACCACGTACTGACCGCACGAGGCGGGCGGCCCATACGCCTTCCGAGCCTGGGCCGCCCGCCAACTCCCCTATCCGCATCAGATGAAGGAGCTACCCACTATGGTGCCCGATCCGGGTGACCCCACCTACCTCGGCGCGGCCTACGTCAGCGACCACGACCCGCGCAGCCAGCGCCGGCACTTCCAGATCCCCACCGCAGGCGCCCACGCCGTGCTCGTGGAGATTTCCACCGGCCTCGCCGACAGCACCTCCCGGTGCACCGGCTGCGGTCACACCGACCGCGACTTCAGCGACCTGGAGATCCTCGCCCGCGCCGGCGCGCACGCCTCCGCCTGCGGCCGGGGCACGGTCACCGCCGCCCTGGACGCCGAGGTCGCAGGTGTCCGCGCCGAGCTGCTGCGCATCGACCCCAAGGCCGGCGGCTACCTGCAGACCGCCGGGGTGCTGCTCGGCGCCGGCCTGGCCGTGCTCGGCGGCGCCGGAGCCGGTGGCCACCTCTCCCCCGCCGCACTGGCCGCCGGGGCGGGGACCGCCGTGGTGGTCCTCGCCGCGGTGGTCCTGCTGCTGCTGGCCTCCCGCCCCCGTCTCGGCGGCGACTTCGGATTCGTCGCCTACGCCGACGCCGACACCGCCCACGACGTCCTGGCCCGCGTCGCCGGCGGCGATACCGACCAGGTCGCGCAGATGACCCCGCTCACCCGCGCCCGGGAGCTGTGGTGGCTCTCCCGCGCCACCCGCGCCAAGTACCGGGCCATCGCCCGCGCGGTGCCGCTGCTGCTCGCCGGGTACGCCGGCGCGGCCGTCACCGCCGCCCTGGCGATCTGGGGCCGGTGAGCGGGCATGGTGACCACCACGATCGTCGTCGACGACCCGGTCGACGCCTACGAGCTGTTCGCTGTCGCCCGCGACGTGCTCGGCCTGCCCCGCGACGGCCGCTGGCACCTGGTCGACCACGGCCGCGTCCACATGCTGCAAACCCTGCCCGAGCAGGGCGTCGGCGCGCTGGCCAGCGTGCACTTCCCGCTCACCGGCGGCCGGCACCCCGGCGAGCCCGACGCCGGCATCCCCGGCGGCTACCTCCTGCTCGCCTTCACCACCGACGGCGGCGCCGACCCGAGCACCCGCCGCTGGCACCGCGACCTCGCCAGCCGCACCGGCGCCTGGCTCACCAGCCGGCGGCTGCGCTGGACCGTCTCGCACGCCGACGGGCCCTTCACCACCGGCTACGCCCCGCACACGCCGGCGGCGACCCGATGACCCGCCGCCCGTTCGAGACCTTCGTCGTCGGCACCACCGACGAGTACCGCCTCGACGTCGTCACCGACCCCGAGCCCGACAACCCGCAGGCCGTCACCTACTTCACCGCCGGCGACGTCGACGCCGCGGCCCGCCAGGCGCAGAAGCTGCTCGCCGCCGTCGACGGCCCCGAGGACCGCTACGGCGAGCTGTACGCCCACGACGGCGACGGGACCGCCGTGCACTGCGACACCATCCACCTGCCCGCGTGAGAGCCCACCACGGCGCGTACGGGCGGCCCGCCACGCCGGGTCGCCCGTCGCCGCGCCCGCGGCCGGAAACCGTTGCCACGCAACGCCGTCCGGCTCATCCCGATATGTGTGCAATTCGGGCGTCGATCCACACAGGACGCACCGGATCTACGCGTGTTGGTACCCCTGCCGGCGCGAAAGTCACCGTAAGATCCACGGGTCACGCGCCTACCGCGCCGAATTCGATCTTGAGGGAGCGCCAGCGCTCAACCCCTAACTGCAGACAGCAAGAGAGCCCCAAACCCTGGTTTTGCTTGGCAGCGGAAGCAGGGTCTGAGGCTCCAACAAGCTCGGAGGACACCATAGCACCCACCTTCGGGCTGGGTGCACTCTTGTCTCTCGACACTTTTTCCGCGTGTCGCGGCGACGCCTGTCCGCGCCCAGTCCCCTCCCCCTTTGCCGCCGCAATAGCTGCGGTTGATCTCGTCTCGGGACGTAAGCCGGTCCAGGCTGCGACGGTGCCGCGATGATCACGGCCCCGCACCTGAGTGCGTTGTCCCCGGACCGGGTGGCGGCGCTTGGGTACTGCCCCCATTGCTACGCCAGTGGCACTGTCGCACTTGTCGCGGCAGGGCAGACCCGCTGCCAGGCGCACCTGGTCGACCAGCGGCTGCTGGTGGAGTTCACCGCCGCCGGGCAGGCTCGTCTGGCCGCGTCGGCTGGTGCTCGCCGCCGGCCGGTTTACCCGACCGGCGTTCAGGAGCCCTGCGTGTCCTGCGCGGCGGTAGGCAGGGACAAGCAGGGCCTGCCTCGCGATGGAGAAGGCTCCGACCCGCTATGCATTCCGTGCTGGCGTAGCCGTACCGACCGTGCCGACGCGGCGAAGCGCCGCCGGTTGGTGGCCGAGTTGCGCGAACGCCTGGACGTCGACGAGCCCGCCGGGTGCGCCGCGTGCGGCGAGCCCGAGCCGGTGCCCACGTGCTGGTTGTGCGGGTATTCGTGGCTGGCCTCGCCCCGTGTAGACCACGAGCACGCCCAGGCACTGGAGGCCGCCGCCATCGCCGCGCGGTTCGCGCAGCTCGCCGACATGACCGAGGCCCGCGAGCGCGTCGAGAAGCTGACCGCCTGGATCGACCGGCTCACCGAGACCCTGGCGGCATTCCACGCAGGCGACAGCTGGGGCCGGCCCGTGTGGCTGCTCGCAGACCTTCTGGCCCGCGACGCTGCCGCCCGCACCAGCCGCCGCGGGCGCCGCTCCGCGCTGGGCTGGGTCTGCGCGGTCATGGCCGTCGACGCCGACCGCCGCTCCGGCCGCCGCGCGATGCCCGGCCGCGACGAAAGCGTCGAGCTGGCCGGCTGCGACTCCACCCGCCCGGTCACCGACGCCTGGCGTCGCGCCGAGGCCCTGGGCTGGTGCACCCGCACCGAGCAGGGACGCCGGCTCAGCTACGCCGAGCGGTGCGCCACCGGCCGCGCCCAGGCCCGCGCCACCTTTGACATCACCCCGCTGCACCGCGGACCGCTGCACCACAGCGACCCGACCGCCCAGGCCGCGTACTTGGCCGACGCCCTGGACATCCTGGCCGGGCTGCTGGAGCACGCCCGCGGCCTGCTCGCCGCCGCCCAGGAGCGCGTCGACGCCCTCGACGCCCGTGCCGGCGGCTGGGTCGACTACCGCGAGCGGGTACGCCGTCAGCAGATGCGCCGAGCGGTCGCCGCCGCCCGCGATCACGCCCGTGACCAGGCCATGAATTTCCGCACCCCCCACACGGTGTCTTCAGCTATGAGTGTTTACTCCAGCTTGTCTCGGGGTTTGCTGATCTCACCGTCGATCGCGTCCGCCCCGTCGTGCGGCCGGCAGAGCCGGAGGAAAGGCGGCGCTTCGCGCTCATCAACAAGAAGCGGAGTCGATCGCGGGTTTGCCGGGCCGCGCTCTTTACGGCGTCCTAGGCCGCCCCAGAGGGCGCGTGGCACGTCACGGCCGCCCAGGCCACGTCCAGAGTGGGCTGAGTGGGGATACGGGCTTGCACGGGCCTTCCAGGACCGGTGGGTGTGGCTGCGCTCCGCTCCTCTGCCCCGGATCGCGGCGACGCTGGGTGCCACGCTCGGCCGGGACTGGACTGCCGAGGCGTTCGACGCCTGGGTCCGCCAGGTCCGGCAGCGCCCGTTGCTGGCTGAGCCGCGCGACCCGGTGGCCTACCTGCGGGCGGTGCTCGAGGAAGCGCTGACCGGCCCGGCCGCGCCGCCGCGCCCGGCCCGCCGGCACGCCGAGCACCGGCGGGCACTGGTCGCCGCGCAGGCGGCTGCCCAGCGCGAGCACCAGGACGCCGTCCGCGCCGACCAAGACGATCGCGAGTGGGAAGCGCCTTCTCCCGGATGGCGCAGCCCAGCCGCCGAGGCCGCGCTCGCCGCGATCCGCGCTCGCACATCCGGGCACCTGCGCCGCGCTGACCGGGCCGTGCTACTCGACGTCGCGGCGGCCGAGTGTGACTGGCCCGAGGTCGCCCAGCCCGGCGCCGGCCTACCCCCTAACCTCGACCGTGCTTAGCCGTTCCGGCGGTCCGGTTGTAGCCGTGGCGGCTCATCCACTCAGCGAGCGCGGTTTCGACGATCTCTTGCGGTCCCAGGCCGCTCCGTTCCACCGCGAGAGTCAAGGCGTCGTCCACCTCGGTCCGGATCCGTACCGACAGGGCTACTCGGTCAGGGCCGCGGGGCCGACCACGTCGACGCCCTGGCCGGGGTTTCTTGCTAGCGGAAACGCTGGCGGTTTTGCCAGCGCTGCGGCTTGCATCAGTGTTGGCCCCCATCTGGGCGGCTCGGGGCTCGCTGCGTGCATCGGAGTTGGCACGCGTGCTGGCCGCGTCGCCTGCCGCATGTCTTGCATCCTGGCCAGCTATAAAGCCAGCGCCATTGCTGTCCGATATGCCTTCTTTATTGCTGGCATTCTCGCTAGCAATATCGCCATTCACTGAGCTTGCGACAGGGCTCGCTGATTGGCTGGCGGGTGCGCCAGCCTTTGCGCTAGCTGAAGTGCCCTCTGTATTGCCAGCAGCTACACCAGCGTTAACGCTGGCGTACTGGCTGGCGTTCTCGCTGGGCGCGTGGCTGGCAGCGTTGCTAGCTGGTCTGCTGGCGGTGGTGACAGCGGTTTCAGCGGGGTCCCGTTCCGCGTCACCGGCGCGCTGGAGGGCTCGCCCGCGTGCTTGCCCGAGAAGCTTGCTCACGGTCAGGCCACCTCCGCGACGCAGTTGAGGGTCCGGCAGTATGCGCGTTCGAGCAGCGTGGCCTCAGCGGTGCCCGCCACCGTGAACGGCACGCGGGCGCTGCGGGACTCCTGCCGGATGACGTACTTCGGCACGGCAGCGTCCAGAAGCCGCGGGCCGTCGGGGGAGTGCGGCGGGTACTCCTGGGCGAGTTTCTCGTCGAAGGTCTCCGCCAGGCCGCTACGGCGGCGGTCCACGATGTTGCGCAGGACGCCGACCACGATCAGCGGCGGCAGCCCGTGGTTCATCCGGGCGCGGCGCAGGGAGATCAGGCCGTCGTGGACGCCGATGTAGCCATCCTCATCCAGCGTCGCCGGCAGGAGAGCGTGCGTGGCGGCGAGCGCGGCTGCGGTCATCAGCTTGCCGCCCGGCCGAGGGGGCACGTCGATCAGGACCAGGTCGTAGTTCTCGGCGACGCCGTCCAGCGACAGCCGGAGCCGCTGCTCCATGCCGGAGGTGTTGTCGAACTCCCGGTTGCCGAGGGCGCGCTCAGCGGCGAGCACGTGCACGTTGTCCGGCCAACCCTCGCCGGCGGGAAGGATGGCGTCCCCGGCCAGGCCGCGCGGATCGACCGGGTTCGGGTCGCTGGCGTCGATATAGAGCAGGTCGTTGATCGAGTATTCCGGCTTCTCCACGCCCAGCTCGCTGGTAGCGGTGGCGCGCGGGTCGAGGTCGATGACCAGCACCCGCAGCCCGTGCTTGGCTGCCACTGCGGCCAGGCCGTTGGTGAGGCCGGTCTTTCCGACGCCGCCCTTCTCGCTGAAGATCGCGAGGATCACGGGGCCGCCGCGTGTCGGTTTCCACCGCAGTTCGACCTCGTTCTCGCTGAGGCCGCGCAGCAGCTCGTAGACGTCCACCTCGCACCCACCCTTCTTCCTGGTTGTTGGGCGACAGCATTTCCGCTGGCAGGAGAGCAGGCAAGTACGCGTGCCGAAAACCACGACGCGTCGGCCGACGGGAGATCGGCAGGACTTGCCATGGCGCAACATTGCCTAAGAGGTCATGAGGACTTAGGGTGTCGGTATGGCAAGTAGTCCGCGTTACCAGGAGATCGCCGATGACCTGCGTCGGCGGCTCGCCGCCGGTGAGTGGCCGGTCGGCTCGACGTTGCCCGGGATCAGTGAGTTGCAGGAGGAGTACAACGTCGCCGGGCTGAACACCATCCGCCAGGCGCAGCGCCTGCTCGCCGACGAGGGGCTGCTCAACCCAGTCCAGGGACGCGGCACCTTCGTGACCGCGCTGCCTGGCCCGCCGGGGGACACCGCGGCGCTCAAGCAGGCACTCGACGAGCTGCGGACCACCCTGGCGAACACTCAGACCGCGCTCGGGCGGGTGCTGCGGCACCTGGACTGATTACCGACGTGGGGCGGCCCCTGACGACCAAGCCCGGACCGCCCCGCGCCCCTCAACTCCCGTGAAGGAGCTCGCACCATCATGACGGATTCCGTGGAATCGGCGGCCACCGACTACGCGCCGCCCGAACCGGCGGCCGCGGTGCCGATGCAGGCCCGCCAGGTGCCGCTGAGCGCCGTGGTGACCCACCCGGCGAACCCGCGCCGCGACCTGGGCGACCTGACCGAACTGGAGGAGTCGATCCGGGAGCTGGGGGTGTTGCAGCCGCCGGTGGTGCTGCCCGCGGCCCGGGTTGCGGGCGCGTGGCCGCAGCACGCGGCCGAGCTGGCCGGCGCCGAGTGGGTGGTGCTGATGGGCGCCCGCCGGCGCACCGCCGCCGGCCGGGTCTGGGCCGACGACCCGCACGCGACGCTGAACGTGCTGCTGCGCGAGGACGCGATCGCCGACGACCCGGGTGGGCAGTTGGACGTGATGACGGCGGAGAACACCGCCCGCTCGCCGCTGACTCCCATGGAGGAGGCCCGGGCGTTCGCCGCCCAGCGCGCCGCGGGCCGGTCGCAGCGGGAGATCGCCGCGCGGATGGGCTGCTCGCAGGCCAACGTGTCGAAGCGGTTGAAGCTGCTGGACCTGCCCGAGACGATGGCGGCCGCCGTGGACGCCCGCGCCCTGGAGGTCGGCGACGCGATGGCCTACGTCGACGCCGCCCGCGGCGACCAGGAGGTGATGCTCGCCGCCTACGAGTTCCGGTCGAAGCCACCGGGCCGGGGCTGGACAGTCCCGCAGGCGACCAACGAGGTCCGCCGGGAACGGGAGCGCAGCATCGCCCGCCAGGCGCTGACCCGCAAGGCCGCCGAGCAGAACCTGCCGCTGATCGACGACCCGTACAAGAAGTTCGGCGGCGCCTACTGGGACCACCGGCTGGAGGGCAAGAAGGCGATCGCGAAGGCCCGCGACGCCGGCACCCTGGCCGCCACCATCACCGACGGCGGCCTGGTCTACTACAGCACCGCCAAGCCCAAGAAGGCCGACAACCGCAGCGAGAGCGAGCAAAAGCGGATCACCGACGACCGGGAACGCCGCAAGGCCATGACCGCCCGGTCCGAGGCCGCCGCGCTGCTGGCCGCCCGGGCGCCGAAGCTGCCGAAGGCGGCAGCCGACATCGTCGACGCCTGGTTGTGGGCGCCGGGCAACGAGTGCGCGCAGCTCGCCCACCGGTGGCTGCTCGCCGCCGGCGTCGGTCCGGATCCGGCCCTGCCCAACCACACGTGGTGGGAGCAGATCCGCCGGGCGGACTGGCCGACCCGGGTGCACGCCGCGCACGCCCTCGGCCTGGCCCGCCGGGAGGTCCAGACCCGCGCCACCTACCGAAGCTGGACGCACAGCGACGCAGCGTGGCTAGCCCGCCTCACCACCGAGGCCGGCTACACCCCGAGCGAGTGGGAGCAGGCCCGCCTGGCCGCCATCGACCCGCCCGCCGCCGGCCAGCCCGACGTGGGCGAGTGGACCGCGCCGCCGCAGCGGATCTCGCTGTCCTTCGACGGCGACGACGCGTGCTGCTGGCTGCTGCACTACGACCTGCAGGTCGACCAGGCCGCCGCGTACGGCGAGCACCTCACCGACCCCGACGCCGTCGACGCCGCCCAGGCGTGGGCCGCCGAGGTCCTCGCCGACCGGCACCGCATCGAGGTCACCGGCTGGACCGACGGGCAGCTGCTCCCCGGCCGGTCGGCGTACCTCGCCGTGCACGCCGGCGACCCCACCGCGGCGGCGGCCGGCGGGCCCGAGCCGGTGGGGGAGTGGCGGCTGCTGTTCGACCCGGTCGACGACTCGTGGCTGCTGCTGGCCGACGACAAGCCCCACGCCGACCACGACGCGCTGACCGCCGCCGGCGTCGAGCAGGCGTGCCGGTGGGCCAGCGCGGTGCTCGCCGACGCCGGCGTGGTCTGCCACGGCTGGACCGCCCGCGCCGCCGGCGCGACGCTCGAGTACGTGGCCGACCTGACCGGGGAGTGCTGACATGGCCGAGCAAGACCACGGCATCGGCTGGGAGCAGCTGCGCGAGGCGCCCATGCTGGATCTCGCCCCGGGCGACACGTGGGTCAGCCCGGCGATCGGGTCGACGTGGGCGGCCGGCCCGGACGGCCGGGTACGCGGCTGGGACCACAGTTGGTACACCCGGCCGCCGCGGGGCACCGCCTGGACTGTCCTTGACCGTGATGGCGACGCCATCACCATCCGCAGCCACGAGGGCGTGGAGAAGACGGTGGTGATCCCGCGCGACCGGCAGGCCGACGTGCTGCTCGTCGACCCGCCCCGCAAGGAGCGGCGATGATGCTCGACGCGAGCGGCCCGGAGCAGATCCGGGCCGCGTTCGCCGCCGCGATCGCCACGGCGGGGGAGCGGGTCGACGAGATCGGCGGTATCGCCGGCGTGCTCGGCGAGGCCGCCGACCGGTACGAGGCGCTGGACATGCAGCCCTCCACCGTGGAGCACCTGCGCGACGCCGGCCGCGCCTGCGGCACCGCCCAGGCAGCCGTGGCCACCGCCGCCGAGCAGCTGCGCGACGCCCTGGCCGACTTCAACAACCACGACGGGCAGGTGGCCGACACGGTCGCCGACACCGGCACCCTCGCGAGTAAGGAGATCCTGATGGGCGACGGCCCCACCCCGACCACGGCCGCGTCGACGAGCCCCACCGGGCCGGACACCACCACGGCGTACGGCCCGCCGGCCGCCGTGGGCGACCTGCTCGGCTACGCCGACGGGGACACCTGCCATGGGACCGACCAGGTCGCCAGCGCGGCCGGGCCGGCCACGACCCTGGCGTTGATGGACTACGGCGACGGCAACGACCGCTGGAGCGGCGGCCGGTACGTCGCGGTCGGCACCTCGCCGGGCGAGTGGAACCCGGTCACCGGTGCGGAGCAGCCCGTCGGCGACGAATACCAGCAGCCGATGGCCTACGTCGCGCCGCACCTGGATCCGGCCGAGGCCGAGGCCGCCGCCGCGCACCTCGACGAGCTGGCCGACCTCGCCGAGGCCGGCCCCCGCCCGCCGAAGCCCACCAAGTGGGGCAGAGCGGCGCAGCGCCTGGAGCACCTCATCGCCGGCGACGCCGACCTCGCGCGGGAGAAGGTGACGATCGTCGACGACGAGCTGCCGGTCACCGTGCGGGACCTCCTGGCCCTGCTGCGCGACAAGGAACCCGCCGCCGGACCGCCGACCCGTCGGCACGTGCCCACCACGGCGATGCGCGAGGCCGGTGGCGACACCGGCGTGCTGTGGATGGACCTGGTCGACCACGACGACTCGACCCGGGTGGCCGTCAGCGGCGTCGAAGGTGAGGAAGACCCGGCCAGCGACTACTGGCAGCCCTACACCGCCCAGCACACCCCGGCTCAGGCCCGCGAACTGGCCACCAAACTGCGGACCTTCGCCACCGGCGCCCGGGAGGCGGCCCGTGGGGCGCTGTACCTCGGTGACGGCGACGAGGCCGGCTATCTGGACTGGTCGCTGCGGACCTCCGACGGCGGCCGGAACCTGGAGATCGGCGACGGCGCCGACGCGGTCAGCTTCGACCTCAACCCCACCCAGATGCGGGAGCTGCACGAGGCGCTGACCGCCACCATCACCGCCGACGACTTCGCCGACGCGCCCGGCGCCTACTGGCCCCAGGAGAACGACGAGCGGTACATCGACTGGTCCGACTTCGAGTACGAGCGCGGCTTCAGCCTGGAAGCCGGCGACGGCACCCGCACGGTGAGCCTCACCCTGACCATGAAGCAGTTGCAGGCATGGCGGGACCGGCTCGCCGCCGACCTCACCGGGTAGCCGGCGTCATTCCGCGGAATCACCTTCCGCAAGATCAACAGATGATGCCTTCATAACTGATCTTATCGAGGCACGAATGTCGGACCCAACCCGTAGCTTCACGCGGGATTGTGAGATCTCTCGTCAGGTTGACAGTGCGGATCTCTCACCTCGTGACCGAACGCAAGACCCGAACCGAAGGAGTGCTAACCCACACCATGAGCGACAACGACACGGACCCCATCATGAGCGGCCTGCCCGACGACATCGCCACGCAGGTGCGGCAGCTCGCCGAACAGCTCCATGACGTGCTGGGCAAGCACATGTCCGTGACCGACCCGGTGCCGCAGGCACAACTGCTGTGGCAGGCCGCGAAGCTGATCAACACGGCCGCCGGCGGTCTGGACTACGCGACCGGAACGCCAGCCGATCAGAGGTTCTCCCGCTGGTGGGACGTCGCCGACATCGGCTCGGACATCGCGGGCACGGCGATGCAGATCGCCGCGCAGGGCTTGACGGTTGAACACGCCGCCGCTCAGGCGGAGTCGTTCGGGGCGCTGGACGCCGGGTTCACCACGACCATCGGCGCGGCGACTGTGCGGCTCTACCCGAAGGACGAGGAGTCGACCCAGACCCTGACGGTCAGCGTCGACGCCGACCCGCTGCACCCGCTGACCGTGACCGCCAACCACGGGACGGCACCGACGCCACGCCCATACACGCCAGTCAGCCTGCTGCGCGTCGATCACGCGATGCGCCGGCTCGGGCAGGCGCTCGGCGATGTCGTCGACCACTAGGACGACGACACTGCCCGGTCGACGGCCCCCGGTCCCCGCATGCACCATCCACGAGGAGAGATCCATGACCAACAACGACCCCTTCGACATCGGCCCGGCCGACACCCCGGAGCAGCGCGCCGCCTACCTGGAGGAGAAGTTCCACAAGCACCGCGACGAGGCCGGCGTGCCGGTGCTCGCCGAGGAGGAACTCCTCGTCGTCGCCGAGCTGCTCGACCGGCTCAACGAGCTGACCAACCCCGACGGCATCACCCGTGACCCGTGGGGCCGCCTCGCGCGGCTCATGGCGGTACGGATCTACGACCGCCTCGGCATCTGAGATCGACAGGCAGACCCTCACCGACCAGCAACAACCCCAGGAGGAACGTGTGAGCACCAACAGCAGCACCACCGAACCCAAGACGACGGTGGACATGTCGACCGTCCGGCAGCTCGTCGACCGCGCGGTCAAGGCGGCGGTCCCGGCCGACCAGATGACCACCCGCAAGATCCGGCCGGAGTCGGACTACGGCTTCCCCGAGCCGCGGCCCCTCGCCGGCCTGCAGGCCGCGCTGTCCGTGGCCCGCCTGGCCCAGGACCAGGCGCACACGTTCGCCAAGGGCCTGCGCGGTGAGGGTTCGTCGTGGGACGAGATCGCCGACCTGTTGGAGATCGAGTGGTCCGAGGACTACGCGCGGCGGGAGCGGGCGTTCGAGCTGGTCGCCGGCCCGGCCTCGCGCTACGGCGACCGGTACGTGTTCTGGACCTGCGGCGGCCCTCGCGGCTGCGGCGAGCGCGTCAGCGACCGCGGCCCGTACAACGGCTACCCGTCCGACAACGAGGACGGCCACGCCGAGGGTTGCCGGCGGCTGGCCGCCGAGGTCGAGGCGCACCACCAGCAGCAGGACGAGTGGGAGCGCCGCGCCGAGGTGATGGACCAGGCGCTCCGGCTCGTCACCGACACCTTCGGCAAGGAGACCGTGCAGCGGGTCCGGTACGTGCAGTCGCACGGCGGCCGGTACCAGGCATGGTCGACCAGCGAGGCCCTCGCCGTGGCCCTGGTCCTGCGCGACGACGAGCAGCTCGCCGCGGTCGGGTACGCCAGCCACCAGGAGGCGATGCGGCGGATCGTGTCGGGCATGTCCACCCCGCCCCGCGACCCCGCCGGCTGGCTGGCCACGGTCCGGGCCGCCGCGACCGGGCTGCGGGACTGACGGCCCGTCCGTGCGACGCGCGGGTCGGGACCATCCGAACTGGCCCCGACCCGCGCCCGTCGATCATCTCCGATCGAACAGGAGACCGCAGCACATGACCGACACCGCCGCCCTCAACCAGGTGGCTCCGGCGCGGGACCGCCTCGCCGGCGTGCTGACCGAGATCGCCGCCCTGGACCCGTCCCGTCACGGGCACACCGGCCCGGACACCCCGCAGATCACCGCCGCGTACGCGCGGCGCAACGCCTTGATCTGGACCGCTCTCGCGCTCGCCCACGAGGCCGGCGTCCCGGCCGGCGTCGGCCACGACCCGACCGATCCGCGGCCGGTCGTGGTCTACCTGGAGCTGCCTACCGGCCAGGTGTCCTGGCACCTGCCCGCGCACCCGGCCGGCTGGGACGGGCACAGCACCCCCGCGAAGTACGCGCGGGTCGCCGCGTTCGCCACCTTGGCCGAGAGGCCGGGCACGGCGTGAGGACCGTCGACACCGGCGACTGGGTGGACGACCTGGTCCGCGAGCTGAAGCGCTCCTTGCCGGGGATGGTGCTGCTCGCCCTGGACGTCACCGACGACGGTGCGTTGGCGATCGGGATCCTGCGGGTGCCGTTCGACGCCCGGGGCGGTTGGCACGGGCCGCGGATGCTGCTGGCCATCCTGGACGCCGCCGATGCTCGCGGCCTGGACGTGGTGTGCACCCCGACCGACTCGTACGGCTCCGACAAGCGCGCCCTGGTCCGCGCGCTCGGCCGCGCCGGGTTCGCGCCCGTCGTGGGCGACCCGTCCGGGCACACCATGCGCCGCCCCTCGCCCTGCCCCCACCTGCGGAAGGACACGAACTGGTGAGCGAGAACGAGGTGGCGGCCGAGTCCGCCGCCGTGCCGAAGGCCCGCAAGAAGAAGGAGCCGAAGCCGAAGCCGCCGCCGGCCGACCTCGGCCCGATCCAGGTGCTGCGGCACACCGGCCTGGCCGAGTGGCAGTGGGACGCCGGCACCACGGCCGGGCTGATCCCGCCGGCTGACTGCGGCGCCCGGTGGTCGATCGCGGTGGCCGACCAGGTCGCCGCGCGCCGCGACGAGATCGTGGCCGCCGTGGGCACCGAGGCCCCGATCGGTGGGCACCGGGCCGCCGAGCGGCTGGCCGAACGCACCGGCCTCGATGTGGAGAAGGAGGACGTGGAGGCCCTGGCCGACGCCGGCGCGCTGGCGGTGGCCGGCTGGTACAAGCAATGGCCGCTGTGGGACTGCCGCGCCCTCGACGCCGTCGACGTCGACCAGCTCGGCGCCGTGGTGGCCGAGCGGCAGGCGTGGATCGCCGCCAGCGTCAGCACCTGGGACGCGCCCGCCTACCTCGGGTGGCGCCGCGCCGAGTTCGAGAAGGTGGCCAAGGACCGCGGCCTGCAGCTCGGCCGGCAGGACCGGTACGCCAAGGCGGACCTCGACGCGCTCGCCGGCGATGAGGACCTGGTCGAGCAGGTGCGCGTCGACCGGCTGCTGATGAGCCACCAGGCCGCGACGTTCCTGGAGATCCGCCCGACCGACTTCAAGTACCTCGTGGCCAGCGACCTGCTGGCACCACGCAAGCACACCACGGTGGAGGTCAGCCGGTACCGGGACGTGAGCGTGCCGCTGTACCGGGTGGGCGACCTGGAGGTGCTGCGGGAGCACCCGGGCATCGACTGGGAGGCCGTGCACGCCGTCAAGCCGGGGGAGCCGTCCCCGCTGCGGGAGCTGGCCCGCCGGCCGGTCGACCGGGCCGCCATCGTGCGCCGGTGGGTGGCCGAGCTGGGCGACCGGCACGGCATCGAGGTGTGGGCGTGGTTTCACCCCGGCGCCGGCCGGTGGGAGGTCGACTGGGAACGCGTCGACGGCGCCCCCAGCGAGAAGGAGGTCCGCCAGGCGATCGCCGCGCACCCGTACCTGCGTGAGCACCGGCGGGAGATCGCGGTGGCCACCGAGGCCGGCGCGGCGATCCGCTGGGCCCGCGCGATGCGCGAGCCCGAAGCGGCGGTCATCCTGGACACCGAGACCACCGGCCTTCACGGCTACCTCGTGGAGGTCGCCGTGGTCGACGCTTGCACCGGTGAGACGCTGCTGGACACCCTCGTCAAGCCGGGCTGCGAGGTGGAGCCGGAGGCCCGGTGGGTGCACGGCATCACCGACGCCGAGTTGGCCGACGCCCCACCTCTGGCCGAGGTGTTGCCCCGGCTGCTGGAGGTCACCGCCGGCAGGACGGTGCTGGCCTACAACGCGCAGTTCGACCACGCCGTCATCGGCCGGCACGCCGGCCGCGACGGCCTCGACCCGGCCCACCTCGGCGACCTCGACACCTGGTCGTGCCTGATGGGTCGCCGCTCCGACTGGCAACTCGTGCGCCGCTGGCTGCCCCTCGGCGGCGGCCACCGGGCCCGCGGCGACTGCGAGACCGCCTACGAGTTGCTGTGCGCCATGACCGCGCCATCACGGACCCCGAAGGCGATGGCCCGCCGGTGACCATCAAGGTTCGCATCGTCGCCGACGACGCCGACCAGGCCGACGCCGCCGCCCTCGCGATCGGCCAGGTCCTCACCGTCACCCGGGAGAGCCCGCCCCGGCCGCGCCGCTCCGGTCACGGCGTCACCGTCTACCTGGACGTCGAGCTGCCGCCGCTCGACCTGGACGCCCTCGACCGGGCCGACCCGCGCAACCGGTGCGGGCGGACCGACTGCGGCCAGCACGTGCCACTGCACGACGCGCTGCCGGTGCCGACCATCGACGACACCGGCGTCCGGTACGCCCGCTGGCACCCGGCGTGCCTGCGCGCCGAGCAACGCGAACGGAGGATCCGGTGACCGTCCTGTCCGGCGAGGTGCTGCCCGCCGTCCCGGCCCCCCACGGTGAGGCCCCCACCGTGGGGGGCGCCGCCGGCGACGGCCTGGAGGAGCTGCTGCGGGAGTGGCTGATCGGCTACGCCTCGCCGCACACCCGCGACGCCTACCAGCGCGACCTGCGGCACTGGCTCGGGTTCCTGGCCGCCTCCGGCGTCGACCCGCTCACCGAGGCCCGCCGGGTGCACACCCACGCCTGGCTACGCGCCCAGGAGGCCACCGGCCGCGCGTCGGCGGCGACCCGGGCCCGCCGCCTCGCCGCCGTGTCGGCGTTCTACTCCTGGCTGATCGCCGAGGACCGCACCGACCGGGCCAACCCCGCCGCCATCAACCCCAAGCAGAAGCCGAAGACCGACCCGACCCGGCCCAGCACTCCCGGGCTGTCCCGCGCCCAGGCCGAGGCGCTGCTCGCCGCCGCCGACGCCGATACCGGCCCCCAGGCCGCCCGCACCGCGGCGATCGTCGCCCTGCTGTTGTATGGCGGGCTGCGCGTGGGAGAGCTCGTCGGGGCCGACGTTGAGCAGCTCGGGCACAACCGCAACCACCGTGTCCTGCGGTTCACCGCCAAGGGCGGCGGCTCGCACCTGGTCGCGCTGCCCGCCCCGGTCACCCGCCGCCTGGACGCCTACCTCGCCGCCCGGCCCGACCTGACCGAGGCCCGGATGCCGGTGGTGGTCGGGCAGACTGGGGCCCGACCGCGCCGGCCCCTGGTGGCCACGGCCAGCGGCGCCCGCGTCGACCGGGGCGCGGTGTGGCGGCTGCTGCGCCGCCTCGCCACCACCGCGAAGATCCCGGTCAAGATGAGCCCCCACGTGCTGCGCCACACCTGCGCCACCCTCGCCCGCGACGCCGGCGCCCGCCTCGAAGACGTCCAGGAGCAACTCGGGCACGCCGACGCCCGCACCACCCGCCGCTACGACCACGGCGGACAGCGCCTCGACCGGGCGCCCGCCTACACCCTCGCCGCGTATCTCACCGCCGCGGGCGACGGGCATTCCACGGAATCAGCAGACCAGGAGAGGGCATGACGGCCGGCGCTGCGCCACCCGGGTGGGACACGCCTCTGATGGCCACAACGCCCTCGACTCGTTCCTGACGCGGGGATCGTGAGCCGGCCCGCCGCTGCAGGACGCGCCAACCCATAAGACGTGCCAACCTTCGTGCCCGCTGGGTCAGCGTCGTGGGGGTTCGGCGTCGCGCAGGCGAAGCGCGGTGTCGACCAACTCTTGCCGGGCGGCGGCGATCTGCGCGGCGGCCCGGTACGCGGCCTCGGCGGCCGGCTCGTCGACGGAGATCGCGGCGCGGGCCAGGTCCTTTGGCGATCGCCTCCAACTGGTCCATGGCCCTGATCAGCGGGACGATTACGTGCACCGGCTCGATGCTCACGTCGGTGGCCAGGCACCGGGCCAACTTCGCGGTGGCCGTGTGGACCTGGCGGGACAGGTACGTCGGGTGGCGGTCGATCATCGCGTGACGCTACGCCCGGGTCGATGGCAGATGCTCAGCCTTCCGTTCCGCACCACGTGGGCTGACCCGCTCAACCGCGGCGGCGGAGCGTGCCAACCCATAAGTCGTGCCAACCTCGCTGCTCTGCGCGCGGCCAGCGACGTCAACGCGCGAACCCATAAGACCGGCGAACCGAGGCCGGGCTTGCCAGCCGCGCCGCCATCGAGCCTGGTTCTCGCCTACGATCGGCCAGCGGCTTTCCGCGCCTCCGTCGTTGCGGCGCTCGCCGCCTCAATGTTCTCCGGCGTCCACTGCGACGCAGGTGGCTCCCATTCGATGTCGGGCACCTCGGCGAAGTAGCGCTTGGGGTCGACGCCCCCGATCGGGGTCCGTCCACGGAACCACGCCCGGACGAACCACGATCCGGCCGGGAGCCGCTCGGGCACGACCCGGTAAGGCGTCGTCTCCTCCGCGTCGACAGGGACGAGGAGATGCACCGGGGCGACGTCCAGGACGAAGGCAAGCACGAGGAACTCCTCCACGCTGACCGACGCGCGTCGTCCGTTCTCCAGGTTGGCCACGATTGACCGGTCCCACGCGATGCCCTCGGCGGCCATCTGGTCGGCGAGGTGCTGCGCGGACCAGCCGCGGCCCTTCCGTAACTGCTTCACGCGCGCGGCGATCGTCTGGTGCGGCGTCAACGGCTCTTGTGTCATGAACGCACACTAGTGCGTCTTCTTGACACGCCGCAACGTGGCGCGTTCACTTGCTCTGATCTCACAGGAATGCGTGATGGGAGCACATGTGGTGAGCGAGCGGCGCGCTCTGGCGACATCCGAGGAGCTGGCCACCTATCTCGGCGTGCCGGTGCGCACGGTTGACCAGTGGGCCTACCACGGCACCGGGCCGAAGTTCTCCAAGGTCGGCCGTCACCGGCGCTACCGGTGGTCCGACGTCGAGACGTGGCTCGATGAGCGGGCGAAGGGCTGATGCCCGAGCGTCGCTCGTGGGCGTCCGGTGACGGCGCTGGCTGATGTACTGGCTGGGATCGGACGACATCGACCGTGACCCTGTGTGGGAGGTGCTGGCCACCACCAAGGCCGGCCGGGTGTCCTGGGATCGCGTCGACCAACTTCAGGCCGCCTGGATGCGCATGATGGCCGCGGCGGCCCACCTTCGTCGAGACGGCTACCTGACTGACGGCCGTGCCCTGGATCAGTGCCGCGGGCGCCGTGCGGTGCTCGACGCGTTGTGTACCCCGGTGCTGGACCGGGCGCCGCTGCTGCACCGCCGAGGTGACGACTGCCCGTGCCTCGGCGACGCGTGGATCGACGGCTACGCCTACCGGCTGCACGCCTTCCTGAAACGCAACCCGTCCCGAGCGGAGAACGACCGCAACCGGGCGCAGAAGGCCGACCTGCGTGATGCCCGACTCAAGGCCCTGGTGCTGGACCGCGACGGCGGCTGCTGCCGCTACTGCCGCTCCGGGCCGCTGCTGGCAAAGGCCGGACGCGCCCGGGAGCGGCGCAAAGTGCTCCAGTTCGATCACGTCGACCCCGACCGGCCAGCCACCCCCGACGGCGGCAACCTGGTCACGGCCTGCGCCCGCTGCAACGAGCACAAAGGCCACCGCACGCCGGTCGAGGCGGACATGTCCGTCCTCCCGGTCCCCACGGCCGCCGAGGCGGCCACGTGGGCCGCCCGCGGCCTGGACCTGTTCGACCTTCCCGCCGCCGGCGCGGATCAGCCGCGAACCACCGACGAACCACCGACGAACCACCGACCAAGCAGTGATCCGACCACTGACGCGATCAGTGATCCGAACAGTGATGGTGACGCTGATCCGATCGACATCAGCACGGGATCAGTGCGCCCTGATCCGGCCGATGACGGATCAGGAACAGCGACGCGGTGGTCTGGAAAGGGTGCCGGCTCGGGTCGGGTCGGGCATCGCGCTGATGGTGGTGATCCTGGGCCGCCTCGCCCACCTCAGCCGACCCGGCAACCTGGCGCTGCGGACATCTACCACCGACGCTCCCGCGCCCCCGCTGGCCCCGCCCACCCGGGGCCCCTGCCGTGACCGCCCGCCGACGGCCGGCCCGGTCCCGTGTCCTGCCGCACCCGTTCGTGGCGGACACCAGCATCCCGGCCGATTGGCAGAGCCGGTCGTTCTGCCGCCGCTGCCGGTTGCCGGGCAGCGCCGGTGACATCCGGCATCCCCTGCCCGTGTTCCCGACCATCCCGGCCGAGGTGGCCGCCGTCGAGCGGCGGCGTCTCGGCGAGCACGACGACGAGAGGGCCTGACGTGCCGAACCTGAACGCGCTCGACCTGGAGGACCTGGCCGTGGTGCCGTGGACCGGCCACCCGGCCCGCCGGCGATGCGTCGGCTGCCGCCAGGACCAGCACACGCCGTTCGCGGTGGTGGTGCAGGTGGCCGGTGAGATCGTGTGCCCGCAGTGCGTGCGCAACGTCTGGGGCCAGGCGGCGCACGACCTGGTCCAGGAGTTGTCCCGCAGCTACCTCAGCGCGCGCCGGCGCGAGGTGCTCGACGCGCTGAGTGCCGCCGGTGAGCGGCTGATCGCCCAGCACGCGGGCGAGGGAATCGACCAGCGTCGCCGCCAAGCCGGGGCGGATGAGTGGTGATCAGAGTCGTTGCGGCAGGTCAAAGGCGTTTTTAGGCCACATCGTTCTGTCGACCCCGCGCCCAGGCGACGGAAAAATCTCCCCCAAGCGTGGGGGAGCCCTGCTGGTGCCCGTGCGGATCAGCCGGTGAGCGCCACGATCACCGCCACGATCACCGGCCGGATGGCCTCAGTCGTCGGCCTCGGGATCCTGGTCGACCAGGCCGGGGCGGTGCTCGCGGATCCACGCCTCGACGTCGGTCTGGAGCCACACCCAGCCCGCGCGCAGTTTGTCGAACGGCTGGGGGAAGGTGGGGTGCTTGACGATCTGGGCGACACGCTGACGGCTGACGCCGAGCCGGTCGACCAGCTCAGCCTTGCCGTACAGCCTGCCTGCCATGGCATGAGGCTAGACAGTCATCGTCTAGATGGTTGGCATCTAGACGACCGGAACCTAGATGATTGACAAGATCCCTTTGGGTGGACACCCTGATCGACTCACCCGCCGCCGAGCCGACCGGAGCAGCCCTGTGCGTACCCGTCCGACCCCGACCAGCTCTCCGGCAGACCACGACGCCACCGACCGCCGCCGCACCCTCAGGATCGCCATGCAGGCCGCGGCGATCCAGGGGCGACGGTGGGGCCGGGCCGATGCCTACCAGCACACGGCCGTGCTGGCGGGGCGGATCGCCGCCATGCTCCCCGCCGACACCCCGGCGGAGGTCACTGAGGCGCTGGAGTTGCTGACCGACCCAGCCCGGCTGGCCGCACACCGCGAGGACCTGCTCGCCCACGCCGATCAACCAGCCCGGCCGATCCCCAGCCCTCGGCCCGGCGAGGCGTCCAGGCTGGCGCCGCTCGACCCCGGACACCTGGCCGCCACCCTGACGGCCGTCGAAGTCTCGACACTGACCGGTGAAGCGCTGCCACGCCTCGGGGTAGGGTAGGGCGGTCCCAATACCTGCTGGTCAGGAACGCTTTACCCCGCGCTGAGGCGTCTTTTCACGCTGACGAGTTTCGACATTTGCCGTACCGGGTGGGCCCCGCGCATCCTCACCTGTACCGCCGAAACCCTCACCACCGGGCGAACGGGCGACGGGCCGGTCAGCGGCTCGCCACGGGTGTGGTGTCGAGGCTGCACAGCTCGCAGGAGTCACCGCGGCGTATCGCGTCCAGGTCTGCCTGGGTGGCCAGCCGCGTGTCCGAGTGCGTCGCGGTGTCGACCGACGGTCCGGTCATTGGCCCGTGGGCCCGCCCCGCCCCGGGTCCGGGGGACCGGAACGTTCGGGGCCTCTCGGCGCGTACGGGATCGGAAACTTTGGGGCCTGAGATTTCCAGGCGCGGGCCGAGTTTCTGGAGTTTCGCGAGTCGCCCACGCGCGGACGCGCGAGGTCCAGGGGGTCATGAGTGACCACCGGCCCATGAGCGTCGCCCCGCGAGTCCGGGGGCGGTGGACCCTGAAGTAGGCCGCGGAAACGCCGCACCCGCTTCCGGTTGGCGTGGCGGCTGGGGGTGCGCGGTGAGGCGTCGTACGGTGCGGTCGTGACGAAGTCCCGTGCCCGGCGGCAGGCCACCGCCGACGCCACGTACCGGCGGGCGCTGAACCTGCCGGCCAGCGGCGACCTGCCCCCACAACTCGGCGCGACCGGAGCGGGTAAGCCGTCGCGCAAGCCGCGCCCGAAGAAGACCGCCGGCAAGACGACGGCCGGGAAACGCCGTGGGGCGGCCGCCCCGCCGCGCGCGAAGCAGACCGCCGGAGTCGCGGCCAGCTTCGCCGGCACCTGCAGGACGTGCGAGCGGGACTACCCGGCCGGAACCCGTCTGGGGAAGGTCGGCGACGGGTGGGCGCACCTCGCCTGCGCCGAGGCGGTCCGGGAACGGGACCGGATCCTGCGCGGGGAGACCTTCGCCGGCCATAAGCCCTCGGACTGGCGGCGCGGCAAGGCCCCGTCGTCGACGCGGGCGACCCGATGACCGACGTGACAGCGCGCGGCCTCTGCCAGCGGTACGAGAACGGCCGGTCGGAGTTCGACAACGGCCTCGACGCCGGCCGGTACCTGGCGGCGGTCAGTTGCGACCGGCTGCCCCGGCAGGTGTCCACCGACGACCGCCGGGTGCTGCACGGCTACGCGGTCGGGTTCGGCCAGTGGTTCTTCTTCCCCGCCCTCGAACCGGCCATCACGTTCGGTCGGGCGGCTCGCATGTCGATCGACTGCACCGGCTACGGCGTGTACGAGGCCGCGTGGGAGGTGCGGTTCTGTCCCGACCACGGCACCGACGAGCGAGTGCTGCACCTGACCGGCGTCAGCCTCGACCGGCAACCCGGAGAGGTCGAGATCCTGGAACGCTTCGTCCAAGGCGTCAAGGACAACCCCGAGTCGGCGCTGTGGCGGGTGGCCGTCAGCAGCGGCTTCTACCCTCCCCTCTGACAGCCCCTGACACAGCCACGGCCAGGGCGACCCAGCCCGCCGCGCACCGGTGACAGCGGTTCGTCGGGTTGCCGTTTGCTTCGGACCCGAACGGCAACCCCGGACACGGTCACGCCGCAGGCCAGCGGCCCTGTGACAGATTCCGCTCGACAGGCGACTGACACTGTCTGTGTCACCGGAAGGTGGCCATAGGGGCGTACCTGGGGAGGTGGCCGTGTCGGACGACCGTGCGTTCGTCGCCCGGCTACGGGCCACCGGCGGCCCGTCCCACGACCTGCTGGTGCTGCTCGACGCCCACCGTGTCCTGACCACCGACCAGCTCGCCCGGGCCACCGGCACGCCGGTCCGCACGGTCCGCCACCGCCTGGACCGGCTGCGCACCGCCGGCCTGGTCGACGCGGTCCGCCCCGGACGCGAGGCTGGGTCGTCGCCTCGGCACTGGTGGCTGCGCATCGCCGGCGCCCGGCTGGTCGCCGGGACCGCCGCCGCGCCCGGCCGGCAACGCCCGTCCGGGCTGCACGTCGCGCACGCCGCGGCGATCGCCGAGGTGTGGCTCGCGGTCCGTGACCACGGACCGTCCGCCGGCCTCGCCCTGCGCCGGTGGTGGACCGACCGGGCCGGCTGGCAGGAATGGGAAACCACCCCACCCGGCTGGGGGGCCCGGCGTCGCCGGTTGACCCCGGACGGGGCGCTGCTCGTCGACGTCGACCACGCCGGCGTCGTCGGCACCGCGGCCGCGTTCGTGGAGGTCGACCTCGCGACCATGTCGCAGGTGGTGCTGCGGGAGAAGGTGACCCGCTACCTCGCCTACGCCGAAGACCGGGCGTGGGAGGGCCGGTGGCCGCACTGCCCGCCGCTGCTGCTGCTGACCACCACCGAGGCCCGCGCCGCCACGTTCCTCGCCGCCGCCGACCGGCAGCTCGCCGCCGCCCGCCGCGGCGGCCTGGTCCACGGCGGGCAGGCCGGCCGGGACCTCGCCGAGGCCCGCGCCCTGATGGTCGCCGCGTGTGGCCTGGTCCGCGACCCGGCCGCCGCCGTCATCGACGCCCCGGTGTGGCTGCTGCCCGGCGAGGTCGCCACCCGGGCCAGCCTCGCCGAGCTGCTCGCCGGCCGCATCGCCGCGCAGGCCCGCGCCCGGCACCACCTGCAGCAGGCCGCCGCCGCAGCGGCCCGCCAGGACCGCGTCGACGCGTTCCACGAGATCTGCGACGCCGCCGGCGACGTCGCCCGGCTCCTGGACGCCCCCGCCGCCGGGCAGCTGCTCGCCCACTGGCCACCGGCCACCCGCCACCAGCGCCTCGACGACGCGCCCGACGTCGTCGACGCGGTCCTGACGTGGTGGGCCGACCGCGACGACCCGGCCCTCACCGACCGCGCCCGCGCCGCCCTGGTCGACCGGCACGCCGCCGAATGGTCCGCGCAGGCCGAGCGACTGCTCGCCGCCGCCGGCCACGACCATCCGAGGCTGCGCGCCGCCGCAGCCGCCCTGCAGGACGGCCGGCTGCTCGACGGCTACACGCTCGACCGGCTACGCCCGCCGCCCCCGCGTACCCAGGAGCGCGTCCAGGAGACGGCACTCGAGGACTACCGGGCCGTCCGTGACGACCACGTCGCCGCCGTGTGGGACCGGCTGGGCTGGCGGGCCCGCCGCCGCACCACCCCCGCCCAGCTCGGCGCCGAGCACGACCGCGAGCACCTGATCGTCTGCGGCACCTGCGCGATCGCCTACCCGCGCCCCGACCCCGACGGACCCGACTGGCACGCCGGCGAACACTGCCCCCACTGCCACGCCGGCACCCCGATCCCGTACGCCGACCGCGACCAGGTCTCCACCCTCGACGAGCGGCTCACCGCCATCCGCGCCCGCCTCGCCGCCGGGGGCAAGGCCACCTTGCCCCCACCCCGCCGCCCAGAGACCACGACAGGCGCTACCAGGCCGCTACCAGGGCGGTAACGTCCCGGGCCGTGAGCGTGGACTGGGGGCGGCTGACACCGACGCTGCGCGCCGGCGACTGGACCTGCCCCACCCACGGCCGGATCCGGCCCACCACCGGCGGACCGGTGCCGACCTGCCCGCACTGCGACGCCCTCGCCCATCAGGTGCGCGTCACCCGCGACGGCCGCCGCGAGTTCACCGCCCCCACCCCGCAGCGCTGCTCCGGACCGCAGCGGCACCCACTCACCGCCGGCCGCTACCAGGTGTCCTGGACACCCTGCCCACGCCGTGGACTACTACCCGGGCGTCGACAACAGCTCGCTGCTGGGCCGGCGGGTG
>NZ_LEKG01000082.1:0-31521 GCF_001029515.1 Micromonospora sp. RV43
CCGCTGGACTGCTCGCCGCCCCCCACCCGGGCCCCGTTCGCGGCGGCCGGGGCGCCGGCCTCCGCCCGGGTCGCCGGAGCCGGCAGCCCGCGCACGATCCGGCGCAGCAGCGGCAGCCGGGTGGCCACCGCCCGCTCCGCGCCGTGCCCGCTGGGCTGGTAGTAGTCGGTTCCGACGAGGTCGTCCGGAGCGTACTGCTGGGTGACCACCCCCCGGTGGTCGTCGTGCGGGTAGCGGTAGCCGGCGCCGTGGCCGAGGCCCCGCGCGCCGGAGTAGTGGGCGTCGCGCAGCCCGCGCGGCACCGCGCCGCCACGACCCGCGCGTACGTCGGCGACGGCGGCGCCGATCGCTGTCGTGGCCGAGTTCGACTTCGGCGCGGTGGCCAGGTGGATGACCGCCTGGGCCAGGTTCAGCTGTGCCTCCGGCAGGCCCACGTACTCGACCGCGTGGGCGGCCGCGGTGGCCACGGTCAGCGCGGTGGGATCGGCCATTCCCACGTCCTCACTCGCGAAGATCACCAGCCGGCGGGCGATGAACCGGGCGTCCTCCCCGGCCACCACCATCCGGGCCAGCCAGTGCAGTGCCGCGTCCACGTCCGAGCCGCGCATGCTCTTGATGAACGCGCTCGTCACGTCGTAGTGGGCGTCGCCGTCGCGGTCGTATCGCACCGCCGCCACGTCGACCGCCTGTTCGGCCACTGCGAGGTCGATCCGGCCGGTGCCGAGCGCGGTCGCGGTGGCAGCCGCCGCCTCCAGCGCGGTGAGCGCCTTGCGCACGTCGCCCCCGGCGAGCCGGACCAGGTGGTCCTCCGCCTCCTCGGCCAGGACCAGCGCGCCGCCGAGCCCGCGCTCGTCGGCCACCGCGCGGCGCAGCAGGCCGCGTACGTCGTCGTCGTCGAGGGCCTGGAGGGTGAGCAGCACGCAGCGCGACAGCAGGGGCGAGATGACCGAGAAGTACGGGTTCTCGGTGGTCGCCGCGAGCAGCGTGACAGTGCGGTCCTCGACCGCGGCGAGAAGCGAATCCTGCTGGGTCTTGCTGAACCGGTGCACCTCGTCGATGAACAGCACCGTCGGCGGGCCGCCGGACCGGCGCTGCCGGCGAGCGGTGTCGATCACGGCGCGGACGTCCTTGACGCCCGCGGTGAGCGCGGACATCGCCACGAACCGCCGGTCGGTGGCCCGGGCCACGAGGTGCGCGATGGTGGTCTTGCCGCTGCCCGGCGGCCCCCAGAGGATCACCGACATCGGCGCCGCGCCCTCGACCAGCTGGCGCAGCGGCGCCCCCGGCGCGAGCAGGTGCTCCTGCCCGACCAGCTCGTCGATGCCGGCCGGCCGCATCCGCACCGGCAGGGGCGAGTCCGCCCGGGTGTCGGTGAAGCCGTCGGCGCCGCCCGCGCCCGCGGGTGCGCCGGCCGGCTCGCCGAGGGTGAAGAGGGCGTCCGATTCCATCACGAAGACAGTACCGGGCCGGGCCGACGACGCCGGAATCGCGCCGCCGCCCCGACCCGGGTGGTCTTTTCCGGTCAGCCGCGACCCGGCCGCCGGCCCCGGTACCACCGGCCGCCACCGCCGCCGCGCGGGCCGGAGCCGACCCCGGCCAGGTAGAGCGAGAGCAGCAGGAAGCCGATGAGCATGAGCGTCGTGGTGCTGAACAGATCGGGCGCGCCGAGGTCGGTGTTCATGAAGTCGAGCAGCAGCGCGAAGCCGAACACGATGGCCGCGAGAATGGCGAGCATGTCGTTCCTCCGGTGGGGGTTCCCAGCAGGTCGGCGACGGATGTACCCAATCGGTCTGTTCGTCAATCTCCACCGTGGAACAGGCGGTGCCTCGGCCTTCGGCACCAGCGGGGATGCTCGTACGCTGGCGGAATGATCACGGTCGACGAGTCGCTGACCGAACGGGATGGGCTGCTCGCCGCGGCCGGCCACCACCCGTACGCCCGGCACGCGCTCCGGCGCGGCGTGGCCGTACGGGGATGGCGGCACGACGGCGCGGTCGGATGGCTGCTGCCACCGGGTGGCTGGTCGGCCGGCGGGGCGGTCGGCGCCCCCGGCCCGGCGCTCGACGTGTTCGCCGCCCAGCGGGCGGACGGGACGCTGCGGGCCGGCCAGTCGGTCAACCTGTCCCACGCCGATCCGGACGAGGTGGCCGCGCGGCTGCCGGTCGCCCGGCTGACCGAGTGGGACCTCCTCTGGGCCACCGGTCCGCCGCCGCACCAGCCGGAGCAGGAGCGGGTGGTACGCCTCACCGAGGCCGACCACCCCGCCCTGGCCGCGCTGATCGAGGAGGCGTTCCCGGCCACCACCTCGCGGCCGGGCGAGCCGGGCATCGTCGACTGGTACGGCATCCGCGACGGTGACCGCCTGCTCGCCTGCGGCGCCGATCGCAGCCGCGGCGACATCGGCTTCCTGGCCGGGCTGACTGTCGCACCGGCGCATCGCGGCCGAGGGCTGGGTGCGGCGCTGACCGCCGGGATGACATGCGCCCTGTTCGGCAGGTACGACGCCGTGGCGCTGGGCGTCTACCCGGACAACGTGGGCGCGATCCGGCTGTACCGCCGGCTCGGCTTCACCGCCGCCGAACGCCGCACCTCCGTCGAGCTCGCCTGACGCGCGACGCCTCGACGGCGTGGATGGAACGTCATGGGTGTCGAACGACGTCCGAGACACCCATGACGTTCCACCCGGCCGGTCGGATCAGTCGCGGCCGGCGGGAGCGGGCGCGGCCACCGCGGGGGCCGCGTCGAGGGGCGGGCCGGCGTGGCCGGGGCCGCCTACCGTCGACTCCGGTTCGACGGTGACGTCCTGCCGGGTACGGCGGGCGGCGCGCCAGGCCGGCAGGTAGAGCGGCGCGGCCACGGCGAGCATCACCGCGCCGACGACCATGGCGATGCTGACGCTCGTGGCGTCGGCCAGCGCGGTCAGCGTCACCGCGCCGAGCGCGCCGGCCGGCTGGGCGGCCATCGAGTTCAGCGAGAGCACGCTGGTCCGGTACGGGCCGTCGACCTGCCGGTGCAGCAGTCCCATGTGCAGCGGGTTCGACGCGCCGTGCACGGCGTAGCAGGCTAGGTACGCGATGAGCACGCCGACCGGGCCGGCCAGCAGACCCATGCCGACCACAGTCACGCCCTGCAGGATGCGCATCAGCGCGGCGGCCGGGGCGGCGCCGAGGCGGCGCAGCAGGAACGGGGTGAGCGCGGCACCGGCGGCGTTCGCGAGCCAGGCCGCCGTGCCGGCGGGGCCGAGCAGCGCCGCCGCGCGGTCCGGGTCACCGAGCACGTCGGCGAGGCGTACCGGGAGCAGCGACTCGAAGGTGACCATGCCGAAGCCCCAGAACAGCTCGACGGCGACCAGGGCCGCCAGCACCCGGTTGCGGCGCAGCAGCCCGACGGCCTGCCCGACCATCCGGGGCGCGTCGACCACCGAGGCGCGCAGCGCGGCCGGGCCGGACGCGGGCCGCCGCTCCGCCATCAGCGCCAGCAGCGCCACGATGGAGACGGCCTGGAGCACGGCGGCGACGATCACCGGCAGGGCCAGCGCGCTGACCGGGCCGACCGGGCCGAGCGCGACCAGGCCGCCGCTGAGCAGCGCGCCCGCGCCGATCGCGACACCGATCACGGTGCCGGCCCAGCCGAGGCCGCGCTCGTATTCGGCCTTCGGGTCGACGGCGAGCGTGGCGTCGACGTACCAGGATTCCATCGGGCCGCTGTCGAGCGCCCGGTAGACGCCCTGCAACGCCCAGACCAGGAAGAACATCCAGAACGAGTCGGCGACCGCCATCAGCGCCAGCGAGCCGAGGCCGAGCACCCAGGCGACGACCAGCACCGGCTTGCGGCCGAGCGCGTCGGCGAAGCCGCCGGTGGGCAGCTCCAGCGCCAGCACGACGAGGCCCTGCGCGGTGGCGACCAGGCCGATCTGCGACAGCGTGAGCCCGCGTTCCTGCATCAGCAGGATCATCACCGGCATGAGCAGGCCGCTGGGCAGCCAGCGCAGGCCGTACAGCGTGAGGTAGCGGAACCGGATCTGGCGTACGGACAGCGCGGTCACGGCTTCTCCTCGGTGGACGGCGGGGCGGGCCGCGGGAACGCCGCGTCCATCGGGAGGGCGGCGAGGTAGAGCTGGACCGTCTCGGCGTCGGGATCGTCGGGGTCAGTCTCGTCGCGGTGCCGCTCGAAGAGCGCGAAGACCTCCTCCTTGATCGCTTCGAGCCGGGAGACCGGGATCCGCATGAAGAAGTCGCCCATGCCGAACGCGTCGCGCCAGGCCGGTCCCCACTGGTGCCGCTGGGCGAACCAGCGTTCGGCGTGCCCGGCGAAGAAGCGGACGTAGTCGGCCTCCAGCCACTCGATCGCGGCCCGCGAGTCGGGGTCGTCGTCGAAGTCGCTCGACTCCCAGTTGGTGACGTCGTGCGCGGCCCGCCAGTAGCGCTGCCGGCCGGTGCCGAGGTTGGGATCCTCGACCACGAGACCGACCTCGGCGAGCTGGCGCAGGTGGTAGCTGGTCGCGCCGCTGTTGGTGCCGAGCATCTCGGCCAGGGCGGTGGCGGTGGACGGGCCTGCCACGCGCAGCGCCCCGATCAGCCGCATGCGCAGCGGCTGGGCCAGCGCGCGAACCTGGCGGTGGTCGATGCGTACGGCGCGTTCCTCGGGCCGCTTCTTCTCCTCCATGAGATGCACAATATCTGTGCACACTTTCCGTGCACAAGATGCTTGCAAAGAATCTGTGCAACTAGCCGTACAGCTCGGTGATCCCGCGCAGCCGGGTCCGCAGCAGCCCCGCGGCACGGCTGGAGTCCAGCACCACCTCGCCCGGACGGTGCAGTCCGGCGGCGGCGATCGTGGTCGTCCGCAGCCCGCCCGCGTCCGCCCCGTCGTGCCGGGCCACCAGCAGCCCCATCTCGGCGCGGCTCACCGCGTCCGGCCCGGCCACGTTCAGCAGCCCGGCGTAGCCGCCCGGCACCAGCTCCAGCACCGCGGCGGCGAGGTCGGCGACGTGCACCGGGCAGCGCAGCTCGTCGGTGAACAACGTGGCCCGGCCGGCCAGCGCGTCCCGGCAGAGCTGGATCTGCTTGCTGCCCTCCCCCACGATCAGCGACGTCCGCACCAGCACGGCGCCCGGATCCACCGCCCGCACCGCCGTCTCCGCCGCCGCCTTCGCCGCCCCATACGGGTGCAGCGGCGTGGGCACGTCCTCGTCCGCGTACGGCTTCGGGCGCCCGGCGTGCAGCGCGTCGCTGGACAGGTGCACCAGCCGGGCGCCCACCTCGGCGGCGGCGACCGCGATGTGGGCCGCCCCGTCCGCCGTGACCGCCCAGTCGTCGTACCGGTAGGGGGTGGCGACGACCGCGTCGGGGCGTACCCGGGTCAGCAGCTCACGCACGGCGGCGCGGTCGGTCACGTCGAGCCGGTGCGGCGCGACGCCGGCCACCGCCACGGCGGTGGAGTGGTACGTGCCGGCCACCCGGTGCCCGGCGGCGACCGCCTGCCGGCACACCTCGGCGCCGAGGAACCCGCTGGCTCCCACCACGAGCAGACGCATCAGTCCCCCTGAAGATCGAAAAGGCCCGCGTCATCATGACGCGGGCCCTTCGACGAGGCGCGGATCAGGTGGGGTCGGCCACCGGCGCGGCCGGGCCGGCGGTGCCGGCGTGCGGGCCGGCCGGCGCCTTCGGCTTGGCGTCGATGCCGGCCTCGGCGCGCTGCTGCCCGGTGATCGGGGTGGGCGCGCCGGTCAGCGGGTCGAAGCCGCCCCGGGTCTTCGGGAACGCGATGACCTCGCGGATCGAGTCCGCGCCGGCCAGCAGCATGCAGACCCGGTCCCAGCCGAACGCGATGCCGCCGTGCGGCGGGGCGCCGTACTTGAACGCCTCCAGCAGGAAGCCGAACTTGTCCTGCGCCTCGTCGGCGGTGATGCCGAGCAGGTCGAACACCCGCTGCTGCACGTCGCCGCGGTGGATACGGATCGAGCCGCCGCCGATCTCGTTGCCGTTGCAGACGATGTCGTACGCGTATGCCAGCGCCCGGTCCGGTGCCTCCTCGAACCGGTCCACCCACTCGGCGTTCGGCGAGGTGAACGGGTGGTGCACGGCGGTCCAGCCGCCCTCGTCCGTGCGCTCGAACATCGGCGCGTCGACCACCCAGCAGAACGCCCAGGCGCTCTCGTCGATCAGGTTCGCCCGCTTGGCGATCTCGATCCGGGCCGCGCCGAGCAGCTCCTGCGCCTCGCGGGTGTTCGTGCTCGCGGCGAAGAAGACCGCGTCGCCGGGCTTCGCGCCGACCGCGTCGGCCAGGCCGGCCAGGTGCGCCTCGGACAGGTTCTTCGCCACCGGGCCGCGCGCCTCGCCGGTCTCGGCGTCCAGCACCACGTATGCCAGGCCGCGCGCGCCGCGCGCCTTGGCCCAGTCCTGCCAGCCGTCCAGTTCCTTGCGGGTCTGCGAGGCGCCGCCGGGCATGACCACCGCGCCGACGTAGCCGCCCGCGTCGATCGCGCCGGCGAACACCCGGAACTCGGTGCCGCGCAGGTAGTCGGTCAGCTCGGTCAGCTCCACGCCGTAGCGCAGGTCCGGCTTGTCCGAGCCGTAGCGGGACATGGCGTCGTGCCAGGTGATGCGCGGGATCGGCCGGGCGATCTCGTAGCCGGCGAGGTCCTTCCACAGCGCCGAGACGATCGCCTCGCCGAGGTCGATCACGTCGTCCTCGGTGACGAACGACATCTCGATGTCGAGCTGGGTGAACTCCGGCTGCCGGTCGGCGCGGAAGTCCTCGTCGCGGTAGCAGCGGGCGATCTGGTAGTACCGCTCCATGCCGCCGACCATCAGCAGCTGCTTGAACAGCTGCGGCGACTGCGGCAGCGCGTACCAGCTGCCCGGCTGCAGCCGCACCGGCACCAGGAAGTCGCGGGCGCCCTCCGGGGTGGAGCGGGTCAGCGTCGGCGTCTCGATCTCCAGGAAGTCCCGCTCGTGCAGCACGCCGCGGGCGATCTGGTTGGCCCGCGAGCGCAGCCGCATGGCCTTGGCCGGGCCGCCCCGGCGCAGGTCCAGGTAGCGGTACTTGAGCCGGATGTCGTCGCCGGCCTCGATCTGGTCGTCCACCGGAAGCGGCAGCGGCGCGGCCTCGGAGAGCACCTCCAGCTCGGACGCGGTCACCTCGACCTCACCGGTGGGCAGGTCCGGGTTCTCGTTGCCCTCCGGGCGGCGGGTCACCTCGCCGGTGACCTTGACGCAGAACTCGTTGCGCAGCGCGTGCGCGTCCTCCTCGCGGAAGACCACCTGCACGACGCCGGAGGCATCGCGCAGGTCGACGAAGATGACACCGCCGTGGTCGCGCCGGCGGGCCACCCACCCGGCGAGCGTCACCGTCGAGCCGGCGTCCGCGGCGCGCAGGCTTCCGGCATTGTGGGTACGGATCACGGCTGGCGTCTCCTCAATCTGGTCCACTCACTGCTCCCCCGCATTCTGTCAGGACGGGCGGGCCCGCTCCCCGGCACCCGTCGAGCCGGGCCACCCCGGGTGCGTGGCGAAAGCGCGGTGCGGGCCGGGTCCGGCGGTCTACCGTGGCCGGGTGCGTGCCGTACCGAGCTGGGCCGTCGTCACCGCGGCCGCCGCGCCCGCGCTGCTGGTCGCGGGCTGGACGGTGGCGGGCGCCCGCCAGGGGCCGGGGTACGACCCGGTGCGGGACACGATCAGCGAGCTGGCCGGTGAGGGCGCCACCGATCCGTGGCTGATGGGCGGCGCGCTGGTGCTGCTCGGCTGCTGCTACTGCGCCACCGCCGCCGCGCTGCACGCCGCCGGGCTGCCCAGCCGCTTCCTGCTGGCGGTCGGCGGGGTGTCCACCGTCGCGCTCATCGCGTTCCCCCGGCCGCAGGTGGGCGGTTCCCCGGCGCACGGGGTGGTGGCCACCGTGGCGGTGCTCGCGCTGGCGCTCTGGCCGGCCGGGTCGGCGCTGCGGCTGCCCCGCAGGGTGCCGCGCGAGGTGGCCGCCTCCCCGGCGGGCCGGCCGCCGTGGGCGTTCCGCCGGCCGGTGGCGCTGGCCGTGACGGCCGTGCTGCTGGCGTTGTTCGGCTGGTCGGTGGCAGAGGTGACGGGCGGCTCCCGGACCGGGCTGGCCGAGCGGGTGGCGGCGCTCGCGGTGACGCTCTGGCCGCTGGCGGCGGCGCTGTCGGCGCGGCGGGCCCACCGGCACTGGACGGTCCGGCCGTCGGACCCGCCGCGCCCGGACGGCCCGCCGGTCGGTCCGGGCCGCCTCGGGGCAGGCACCTGAGACGGGTACGCGGAACGGGCCGCCGGTCACCCGGCGGCCCGTTCACAGCGGTGCGTGGATCAGAAGACGCTCACGCCGTAGCGGCTGAGGGCCTCGGTGACCGGCTGGAAGTAGGTGGTGCCACCGGTGCGGCAGTTGCCGCTACCACCGGAGGTGAGGCCGAGCGCGACGGTGCCGGCGAACAGCGAGCCGCCGCTGTCGCCCGGCTCGGCGCAGACGTTGGTGCGGATGAGGCCGGAGACGCTGCCCTCGGCGTAGTTCACGGTCGCGTTGAGGGCGGTGACGCTGCCGCTGCGCAGGCCGGTGGTGCTGCCGGAACGGCGGACGGACTGGCCGACGTACGCGTTGCCGGCCGAGGTGATGTCCTGGAAGCTGCCGTTGTAGAGCGACACGTTGCCGGCCGCGTTGGCCGAGTTGTTGTGCCGGACGATGCCGTAGTCGTTGCCCGGGAAGCTGGTGCCGGTCCGGGTGCCGAGCAGGCTGGTCTGCGCGGAGTTGCTGTACCAGCTCGACGAGATGTTGGTGCAGTGGCCCGCGGTGAGGAAGTAGTAGGTCGAGCCGCTGCGGACGTTGAACCCGAGCGAGCAGCGGCCCCCGCCGCCGGCGTAGATGGCCTGGCCGCCGGAGATCCGGGTGCTGAGCGTGCCGGCCTCGGCCTCGATGCGGATCGCGCCGTTGTGACGGGCGGCGGCGGCCTTGACCCGCTCCAGCTTGGCGCCGGTGACGGTGCTGTCGACGGAGACGACGACCTGGTTCGTGGCCGGGTCGGTCCACCAGGCGGTGCCGGGGATCTTGGCGGAGCGCTCCAGCTCGCTGGTGGCGGCGTTGAGCTTGTCCGCGCCACGCGCCACGATCTTCGGGATGGCACCGGCGGCGCGCACCTGGCGGGCGGTCGCGGTGTCGGTCACCGTGACGACCATCTTGCCGCTGGCGTCGGCGTACGTGCCGGCCGCGCGGGCACCGAGCTTCTCGACGAGGGTGGCGGCGGCGTCCGGCGAGAGGGCCGTGGGGGCGGCCTGCGCGGGTGCGCCGAGCAGCGAGCCGGTGACCAGGGTGCCGGCGACGGCGACTGCGGCGGCGCGGCGGAGCGTGGACCTCGTGGGTCGCATGTAACAACCTCCGAATGGGGGTGAACGGGCGCTGTCATGGGGGCGCGCCCGAGGACAACCCGGGCGACCTGGGGAAACCGCCCGGGTGCCCAAAGTATTCACATATTTAAGATCGTAAGCAAGACATGACTTTGCCCGGATTCGCACCCGCGCCCGATGTAACGCCGGAGCAACAACATCGACATCATCTGTCAGAGCCGGTTCAGGGCGTACGGCGACGGGCGCCCGGACCCGGGCGGGGCAGCACGTCCCGCGCCCCGGTGATCTCGTGTCCCTCGCCGCAGCGCAAGGCGACCCGGACCTCGGCGCCGCAGTCACGGTGCGCCACGCTCAGCGGCGAGCCCTCCGGGTCGGCCAGGTAGCGGTCACCCCAGCCGAGCACCGCGACGAGCACCGGCCAGAGGTCCAGGCCCATATCGGTGAGCCGGTACTCGTGGCGCGGCCGGCTGCCCGGCTCGCGGTACGGCTCCCGGCGCAGCACACCGCGCTCGACGAGCATGGCGAGCCGGTTCGTGAGCACCTGGCGCGGAATGCCGGTCCGCACCCGCATGTCGTCGAACCGGCGTACGCCGTTGAAGACCTCGCGGAGCACGACGAGGGTCCACCGCTCGCCGAGGATCTCCATGGCGCGCGCGATGGTGCAGTTCTCCACCGACCAGTCCAGTGCCGCGGGTCTCATGCCGACCAGGCTAGGTCTGATTGACAGACTCAGCAACGCGCTGCGAGGCTGAGTCCATGACGCAGACGCAGGAGCGCACCCGCACGTTCACCTGGTCCGACCCGGCCGCCGGCGCCGCGCACCTGGGCCGGCGCAGCGGCCTGGAGCTGATGCGGGCGATGATCGCCGGCGAGCTGGACGCGCCGCCGATCATGCACCTCGTCGACATGTCCCGGATGGAGGCCGAGGAGGGACGCGTCGCGGTCGAGCTGCTGCCGCAGGAGTTCCACTACAACCCGCTCGGCACCGTGCACGGCGGCGTCATCTCCACGCTGCTGGACACCGCCGCGGCGTGCGCCGTGCACACGACGCTGCCGGCCGGCGTCGGCTACACGTCGCTGGACCTCAACGTGAAGTTCCTGCGCCCGGTCACCGTCGACACCGGCCTGCTGCGCTGCGAGGGCACGGTGCTCCAGCGAGGCCGCCGAACCGCCCTGGCCGAGGCCCGCCTGACGGACCCGGCCGGCCGCCTGGTAGCCCACGCCACCTCGACCTGCCTCATCTTCCCCCTCCCCTGACCGCCCCGCTCGTTCTCGGCGATCTTGCAGTTGCGGCCCCCGCTGCGCCGGTTTCGCGGCAAATGCGGGGGCCGTAAGTGCAAGATCGCGCGGGAGAGGAGGGGTCAGGCCTGGGTCGTCGCGGATACGCGGGCGGCTCGGGCGGCTCGGCGGTCCTCGAAGCGGGACGCCTGGGTCTCCAGGGCGTCCAGGTGGGCGGCGATCTGGTCACGGGCGGCCTCGCCGTCGGCGTTCAGGCCGGTCACCTCGAACAGGTTCCACTGGCGCAGCACCGGCATCACCACCTCGTCGCGGTGCTGGCGCAGGTCGTAGATCCCGGCCAGCGCGATCGCCACCGACTTGCGGGCGAAGCCGTCGATGCCGACACCCGGCATCTGGAAGTTGGCCAGCACGTCGGCGACGGCGCGCATCGCCTGCGACGGCGCCAGCTCGAACGCCGCGCCGAGCAGGTTGCGGTAGAAGACCATGTGCAGGTTCTCGTCGGCGGCCACCCGGGCCAGCAGCGCCTCGCACATCGGGTCGCCGGTGGCCCGGCCGGTGTTGCGGTGCGAGATGCGGGTCGCCAGCTCCTGGAACGACACGTACGCCAGCGAGTGCAGCATCTCCTGGTCGTGGACGTTCTGGTAGCCCGCCGACATGTGCACCATGCGGGCCCGCTCCAGCGCCACCGGGTCCACCGCCCGGGTGACCGTGAGGTAGTCGCGGATCGCCGTGCCGTGCCGCCCCTCCTCGGCGGTCCACCGGTGCACCCAGGTGCCCCACGCGCCGTCACGCCCGAACAGGGTGGCGATCTCGTGGTGGTACGACGGCAGGTTGTCCTCGGTGAGCAGGTTGACGATCAGCGCGGTACGCGCCACCTCGGGCAGCGTCGAGTCCTCCGGCGACCAGGCCTCGCCGCCCAGCGGGCCGTCGAAGGTGCGGCCCTCGCTCCACGGCACGTACTCGTGCGGGAACCACTCCTTGGCCAGCGACAGGTGGCGGTCGAGGTTCTTCTCGACCACCGGCTCGAGTTCGGTGAGCAGAGCGGTCTGGCTGAGCACGGTCACGACGTTCTCCCTACGGTGGCGTAACTTACGCCACCGTAGGTCGAAACGTCGTCAGGCGCCAGTGCCGGCCGGGCCGACCAGCGGTTTCAGGTCCGCCCGGGGCGGCGTCCACTCCCCCGCCGCGGCGGGCACCTGCTCGCCGGAACGGATGTCCTTGACCTCGTCGCCCTCCGCGCCGGGGAACCAGACGTACGGGATGCCGCGCCGCTCGGCGTACCGGATCTGCTTGCCGAACTTGGCCGCCGACGGGGACACCTCGGTGGGCACACCCCGCGACCGCAGCGCCGCCGCGACCGCGTCGCTGGCCGCCCGGTCCTCCTCGGCGGTGACGGCCACCAGCACGCAGGTCGGCACCGAACGGGAAACCGACAGCGCCTCGGCGCCGAAAAGCAGGCCGAGCAGCCGGGTCACCCCGATCGAGATGCCCACGCCGGGGAAGCGGACGTTGCCCGAGCTGGCCAGGTTGTCGTACCGGCCGCCGGAGCAGATCGAGCCGAACCGCTCGTAGCCGATCATCTGCGTCTCGTAGACCGTACCCGTGTAGTAGTCCAGGCCCCGCGCGATGCGCAGGTCGGCCACGCAGAGGCCGGGCGCGTGCGCGGCGGCGGTCTCCACCACGGCGGTCAGCTCCGCGACGCCCTCGTCCAGCAGCGGGTCGCTCACCCCGAGGCCGCGCACCGCGTCGGCGAAGGAGGCGTCCGGCGCGGAGATCTCGGCCAGCGCCAGCACGGCCTTGGCCTGCGCCTCGCTCGCCCCGGCGGTGCTCGCCAGCAGCTCCGTCACCCCGGCCGGGCCGATCTTGTCGAGCTTGTCGACGGCGCGCAGCGCCGCCTCCGCGTCGGTCAGCCCGATACCCCGGTAGAACCCCTCGCAGATCTTGCGGTTGTTGACCTGGATACGCACCGGCGGGATCGGTAGCGACCGCAGCGCGTCGCCGATGACCAGCGGCATCTCGGCCTCGTAGTGGGCCGGCAGGGTGTCCCGGTCGACGATGTCGATGTCGGCCTGGAGGAACTCCCGGTACCGGCCCTCCTGCGGGCGCTCACCCCGCCACACCTTCTGGATCTGGTAGCGGCGGAACGGGAACTGGAGCTTGCCGGCGTTCTCCAGCACGTAGCGGGCGAACGGCACGGTCAGGTCGAAGTGCAGGCCGAGCGCGTCGTCACCGGCCGGGCCGTCGGTGTCGGCCTGCAACCGGCGCAGCAGGTAGACCTCCTTTGCGGTATCCCCCTTCCGCAGCAGCTGATCCAGCGGCTCCACCGAGCGGGTCTCCAGCGGCGCGAAGCCGTACAGCTCGAACGTGGTGCGAATGCGATCGAGCACGAACTGCTCGATCATCCGCTGGGCAGGGGTCCACTCCGGGAAGCCGGAGATGGGCGTGGGCTTGCTCATCACGAACTCCTTGAGAACCCGCGCGGGCGCGGGTGAGGGTCTAGAGGCCTCGGGTGGGCGCCGCCGGGCGCGCGCCGCCGGTGCCCGCCACCTCGACGAGGTACGGGTTGGTCGCGCGCTCACGGCCGATCGTGGTCGCGGGGCCGTGGCCGGGCAGGACGACCGTGTCGTCGGCCAGCGGGAGCACCTTCTCCCGCAGGCTGGACAGCATCCGGGGCATGCTGCCGCCCGGCAGGTCGGTGCGGCCGATCGAGCCGGCGAACAGCACGTCACCGGAGAGGCAGATCTGCTCCGCCTCCCAGGGCGAGCCGGCGCCGGGCAACCGGAACAGCACCGACCCGCCGGTATGGCCGGGAGCGTGATCGACGGTGATCTCCAACCCGGCCAGCGACAGCGTCGCGCCGTCGGTCAGCTCGGCCACGTCGTCCGGCTCGGCGTACGGCAGCCGGCCGCCGAACAGCTGGGTCAGGTCCATCGACAGCGCCTTGCTCGGGTCCGCCAGCAGTTCCCGATCGTCCGGGTGGACGTAGGCGGGGATGCCCCGCGCGCCGCAGACCGGGGCGACGGAGAAGGTGTGATCCAGGTGGCCGTGGGTGAGCAGCACGGCGGCCGGGTGCAGGCGGTGCTCGGCGAGCACGGCGTCGAGCCGGTCGAGCACCCCGATGCCGGGGTCGACCACCACGCACTGCTCCCCCGGCCCGGTCGCCACCACATAGCAGTTGGTGCCGAAGGCGTCCGCGGGAAAGCCGGCCACGAGCACGTCGCTCCCCTTTCCGTCCGGTCGTCGTCTGCCTGCAGCCTAGTCGTAGCGGCGAGCGAGTTCCGTCCGCCACCGGCCCCCGTCCGCCCCGGCCGGGCTGAGACGACGGGACCTCGTACACCACATTCACAGTCGCTACCCGTACACTCTGGCGGGCGTGTGGCGTGGCGCACCCCGATCGGAACGGCGGACGGCGCCCGACGCCGGCGGCGATCAGGCAGAGGAAGGGGAGCGCGCGTGGCTTCCAGCAGGGACCGGCAGCGCAAACTGGCGCGCGCCAAGCTCGACCGGCAGCTCGCCCGGCGGGCGGCGACCGCGAAGCGCCGCCGGCAGATCCGGGCCGGTGTGGGCGCCGCGGTGGTGCTCGTGCTGATCGTGGCCGGCTCCGCCTGGGCGCTCGGCGCGTTCGACTCCGAACCGGAGAAGAAGGCCGCCGAGGACGTCTGCCTCTGGACCGCGGAGGACGGCGCCGTCAACACCAACCTCAAGGACGTCGGCCAGCCGCCCACCACGGGCCTGCCGACCTCGGGCACCCGCCCGATGACGATCACCACCAACCAGGGCGGTCCGATCACCGTCGAACTGGACCAGACCGACGCGCCGTGCGGCGCGGCGAGCCTGAGCTACCTGGCCGGCCGGTCGTTCTTCGACAACACCACCTGCCACGAGATCACCGCCGAGGGCGCGCTGCGCTGCGGTGACCCGACCGGCACCGGCCTCGGCGGCCCGACCTACTCGTTCTACGACGAGAACGTGCCGACCGCGCCGGAGCCGAGCCCGTCGGCCTCGCCGGCGCCCGGGCGGCCGGCGACGTACCCGAAGGGCACTGTCGCCATGATCGGCAACCCGCCCGGCAGCAACGGCAGCCAGTTCCTGATCTTCTTCAAGGACGCCAGCCCGGCCAAGCCGGCCTACTCGGTGGTCGGCAAGGTCACCGGCGGACTCGACGTGGTGGAGAAGATCGGCGCCATGCCGACGGTGGACAATGGCAACGGCGCCAAGGTCAAGCCGAAGACGCAGGTGCTGGTCCAGAGCGTCACAGTCGGCGAGCCCGGCGCGGCTCCGGCCGGCAGCCCCGCGCCGTCGCCCAGCGCCAGCGCCAGCGCGGGCTGACCAGACAAGCCGATCCGGCGGCCCGCCGCCGGTGACCCACACGTGACCCGGCGGCGCGCGCGCCGACCTATACGCAGCAGGTGAGGAGTGACCGTGACGTCCACCAGAGACCGCCAGCGCGCGGCGGCGCGGGCCAAGCTCGAGCGGGAGATGGCGGAACGGGCCGGCCGGGCCCGCAAGCGCCGGCAGACCCAGGCGATCGTCGGGGCCGCGGCGGTGCTGGTGCTCGTCGTGGCCGGCACGGTCTGGCTCGTCGCCGCGCTCGGCGACGACGACGACAAGCAGGGCGGCACGACCGCCGCCGCCGACGCCGTCCAGTGCGCGTACACGGAGGTGCCCAAGGAGGGCCGTCCGGCGCAGATCAAGGACGTCGGCCTGCCGCCGGCCCAGCAGTCCGGCAAGGGCACCCAGACGATGACCATCGACACCAACCTGGGTCCGATCACCGCCAAGATCGACCGCGCCAAGGTGCCCTGCACCGCCGGTAGCTTCACGCACCTGGCGGAGAAGGGCTTCTTCGACAACACCAAGTGCCACCGGCTGGTCACCGAGGGCATCAAGGTGCTCCAGTGCGGCGACCCGAGCGCCACCGGCAAGGGCTGGCGGGACACCGACGGCACCGGCGGCCCGTCGTACAACCTGGCCGAGGAGAACCTCCCCACCGACAAGCGCCCGCCGTACCCGGAGGGTGTCATCGCGATGGCGAAGTCCACCCAACCGGGCAGCACCGGCAGTCAGTTCTTCATCGTGTACGGCGACTCGCCGCTCGACCCGAACTACACGGTGCTGGGCACCATCACCGGTGGCATGGACGTGGTGAAGCAGGTCGCCGCGGCCGGTGACGACGGCGCGTTCGCCAAGCAGGCCGGCGGTGGTCACCCGAAGAAGGAGATCACCATGACCAAGGTGACGATGAGCCCGATCCAGGGCGGCTGACCCACCCGTACGACGACGAAGCGCCCACCGGCTGATCCAGCCGGCGGGCGCTTTCGTGTGCGTGGTGGCTCAGGCCCCCGAGGTGACCCGGTACGCGTCGAACACGCCGTCGACCTTGCGCACGGCGGCCAGCAGGTGGCCGAGGTGCTTCGGGTCGGCCATCTCGAAGCTGAACCGGCTGACCGCCACCCGATCCCGGGTGGTGGTGACGGTCGCGGAGAGGATGTTCACCCGCTCCTCGGACAGCACCCTGGTCACGTCGGCGAGCAGCTTGTGCCGGTCCAGCGCCTCGACCTGGATGGCGACGAGGAACGTGGAGGCGGAGGTGAGCTTCCAGCTCACCTCGACCACCCGCTCGGGCTGGGCGCGCAGGTCCTCGGCGTTGGCGCAGTCGTCCCGGTGCACGCTGACCCCGCCGGAGCGGGTGACGAACCCGAACACCGAGTCCGGCGGTACCGGCGTGCAGCAGCGGGCCAGCTTGATCCAGACGTCGCTGACGCCGCGGACCACCACGCCCGGGTCGGCGCTGCTCTGCCGGCTGCGCGGCGGCCGGGTGGCGACGGCGGTCTCGGCGATGTCCTCCGCCGCGCCCTCCTCGCCGCCGTAGGACGCCATCAGCTTCTGCACCACCGACTGCGCGGAGACCTGGCTGTCGCCGACCGCCGCGTACAGCGAGGCCACGTCGGCCAGGTGCAGGTCCCGGGCGATCGCCATCAGCGCGTCCGAGGTGAGCATCCGCTGCAACGGCATGCCCTGCTTGCGCATCGCCTTGACGATCGCGTCCTTGCCGGCCTCGATCGCCTCCTCGCGCCGCTCCTTGTTGAAGTACTGGCGGATCTTCGTCCGCGCACGCGGGCTCTTGACGAAGCCCAGCCAGTCCTGGGTCGGGCCGGCCGTGTCCGACTTCGACGTGAAGATCTCGATCACGTCGCCGTTGGACAGCGTCGACTCCAGCGGCACCAGCTTGCCGTTGACCCGCGCGCCGATGCACTTGTGCCCGACCTCGGTGTGCACCGCGTACGCGAAGTCGACAGGCGTCGACCCGGTCGGCAGCGGGATGACGTCGCCCTTGGGCGTGAAGACGTACACCTCCTGGCTGGACAGGTCGAACCGCAGCGCGTCCAGGAACTCGCTCGGGTCGGCCGCCTCGCGCTGCCAGTCCAGCAGCTGCCGCAGCCAGGTCATCTCGTCGATGTGCGCCGGCGGGCCCACTACCGGGGTGCCCTTGTGCTCCTTGTACTTCCAGTGCGCGGCGATGCCGAACTCGGCGGTGCGGTGCATCGCGTACGTGCGGATCTGCATCTCCACCGGCTTGCCGGTGGGCCCGATGACAGTCGTGTGCAACGACTGGTACATGTTGAACTTGGGCATCGCGATGTAGTCCTTGAACCGGCCCGGCACCGGCTGCCAGTTGGCGTGGATGACTCCCAGCGCCGCGTAGCAGTCGCGCACCGTGTCGACCAGGATCCGCACACCGACCAGGTCGTAGATGTCGTTGAAGTCCCGCCCCCGCACGATCATCTTCTGGTAGATCGAGTAGAGGTGCTTCGGCCGGCCGGTCGTCTCCGCCTTGATCTTGGCGGCCTTCAGGTCCGTGGACACCTTCTGGGTCACCTGGCGCAGCAGCGCCTCGCGCTGCGGCTGGTGCTCGCCGATCAGCCGGTTGATCTCCTCGAACCGCTTCGGGAACAGCGTGCCGAAGGCGAGATCCTCCAGCTCCCACTTGATCGTGTTCATACCGAGGCGGTGCGCCAGCGGGGCCAGGATCTCCAGCGTCTCCTTGGCCTTCTGCTCCTGCTTCGGGCGGGGCAGGAAGGTCAGGGTCCGCATGTTGTGCAGCCGGTCGGCCAGCTTGATCACCAGGACCCGGGGGTCCTTCGCCATCGCGACGACCATCTTGCGGATGGTCTCGGCCTTGGCGGCGTCGCCGAGCTTGACCTTGTCGAGCTTGGTGACGCCGTCGACGAGCAGCGCGACCTCACCGCCGAAGTCGGCGCGCATCTGGTCCAGTGTGTATTCCGTGTCCTCGATGGTGTCGTGCAGCAGCGCCGCGACCAGCGTGGTGGTGTCCATGCCCAGGTTCGCCAGGATGGTCGCCACGGCGAGCGGGTGCGTGATGTAGGGGTCGCCGGACTTGCGGTACTGACCCGAGTGCCACCGCGCGGCCGTGTCGAAGGCGCGCTGGAGCAGCCGCGCGTCGGCCTTGGGGTGGTTCTCCCGGTGCGTCGCGATCAGCGGCTCCAGCACCTCGCTGACCTGCGAGGTCTGCCAGGGCGCGTTGAACCGGGCCAGCCGGGCGCGTACCCGCCGGCCGGTGGGCGCGTTGGAGAGGGCGAAACCGCTGCCGGGCGTGGACTCGGTGGAACCCTCGGTCGGGAACGGCACCACGACCGCCCCGCCGTCGGCCGTCGCGTCGGACGCGCCGCCGGTGGCGCCGGTCGCCCGGGCCGGCGGGTTGCCGCTGCGCTCGGTCACCGAGCCGTCCGCGTCGCCTGTCGGGTGCACCGTGCCCTCCACCGGAGGGACGACATCGTGGGACACCGGCCTCCTCACCGCTCGCCGGGATGCGCCGGCCGTCCGGCCGACGTCTGGTTCAACCGGCCCGGAGGCCGGTCTTGTTCCACGCGGTCGCCGGGGCCGGGCCCCGGCGCCTTCGCCGCCCCGGACAGCTCGGCCGGGTCGGGCAAAGGGCAATGCTACCCGTACGCAGGGTACGCCACTGCTCCCCCGGACGGTCGGCGCCGACCGGCCCGACGGGCCGGCCTGGTCAAACGGTCAACAGGGCATGGACCGGGCGCTGCGCCAGCCGCTTACGGCCCTCGAGGAAGCCCAGCTCCAGCAGCACGGTGAACCCGGCCACCGTGCCGCCGGCGCGTTCCACCAGGTCGAGCGTCGCCTCGGCGGTCCCGCCGGTGGCGAGCACGTCGTCGAGCACCAGCACCCGGTGGCCCGCGGTGAAGGCGTCCTGGTGCACCTCCAGCGTCGCCTCGCCGTACTCCAGCGCGTAGGAGGCCGAGTGCGTGGCCCGGGGCAGCTTGCCGGCCTTGCGCACCGGCACCACGCCGACACCGGTGGCGTACGCGACCGCCGCCGCCAGCACGAACCCGCGTGCCTCGATGCCGGCGACGGTGTCGAACGACTCCGGCCCGTGGTACGCGATGATGCCGTCGATCACCGCCCGGAACGCCTCACCGTCGGCGAACAGCGGCATCAGGTCCTTGAACACGACACCCGGCTTGGGGAAGTCCGGCACGTCCAGCAACCGGCTGGCGACGAGCTGGGCGACCTCCGGGCCGCTGTCTCCCCGTACCCCTGTGGTGTGGGTCTCCGTCACTGTGCGTCCCATGTCCTCTCGAAACGACGACGGCGTCCGTCATGCCGTGACATCAGCATGACGGACGCCGTCGGACCGATTCCGTCCGGCCCTGCGGTCAGCGGCGCTTGCCGCCGGGCCGGTTGCCGCCGCCCCCGGCGGGACGGCCGCCGCGGGCACCGCTGGGACGCTTGCCGGCCGGCCGGGCGCCCACCTTGGGTGCGGCGCCGGCCAGCGCCGCCGCCTCCGGGTCGATCGGCGCGTCGGCGGCCGGCGTGGTGGCACGCGGGCCCTTCGGCGTGATCTCGCCCCGGGCGAGCGCGGCCCGGCGGGACAGCACCCGCTTGTTGTGGGCGCTGATCCGCGGGTCCATGTTCTTCAGCAGCACCAGCAGCGGCGTGGCGAGCAGGATCGAGGTCAGGAACGCCACCGCCATACCGACGAACAGCACCAGGCCGAGGTCCTTCAGCGTGCCCGCGCCGAGCAGGCCGGCGCCGATGAACAGCAGACCGCCGACCGGCAGCAGTGCCACGACCGAGGTGTTCAGCGACCGCATGAGGCTCTGGTTGAGCGCCAGGTTGGACGCCTCGCCGTAGGTGACGTTGTTGTTCGCGGTGATGCCGCGTGTGTTCTCCTGCACCTTGTCGAAGACCACCACCACGTCGTAGAGCGCGAAGCCCAGGATCGTGAGGAAGCCGATGATCGTCGACGGGGTGACCTCGAAGCCGACGAGCGAGTAGATGCCCGCGGTGAGGACCAGGTTGGTCAGCAGCGAGACGATGGCGGCGACCGCCATCCGCCACTCGAAGCGCAGCACCAGGTAGATCGACACCACCGCGATGAAGATCACCAGACCGAGGAAGGCGCGCGAGGTGACCTGGCTGCCCCAGGCCTCGGAGACCTGGCTGCCACTGATCTGGTCGGCCTGGATGCCGAACTCCTGCGCCATCGCGGTCTTGGCCGCGTTGGCCTGCTCGGCGGAGAGCTGCCCGGTACGCATCTCGTAGAACTCGCCGCTGGTGCCGCCGACCTTCTGCGCGCTGACCACCTCGACGCCGGGCGCCTCGTCGGCCAGCACCTCATCGACGACCTGCTCGGCGCGGTCCAGGGTGCCGACGCTGGCCGGCACCTGGAACGAGTTGCCGCCTGCGAACTCGATGCCCAGCTTGAAGCCGCTGATCGCGAAGCTCAGCACGGCGATCAGCATGAGCACGCCGGCGACGCCGAACCACAGCTTGCGCCGCCCGACGATGTTGAGATCCGCCTCGCCCCGGTAGAGCCGGGCGGCCAGACCGCTCTTAGCCATCTCAGGCCTCCTTCACACGCGGGTTGCGGGCGGTGCCCGGCTCGGCCGACCGGGCCGGCAGCGCCCGGCCCAGACCGCTGACCCGCGGCGACAGGAACGCCCGGGTCCGGGCGAACATCGTCATGATCGGGTGGCGGAAGAGGAACACGACGACCAGGTCGAGCACGGTCGCCAGGCCGAGCGCGAAGGCGAAGCCCTTCACCGCGCCGACCGACACGATGTAGAGCACCACCGCCGACATCAGCGTGATCGCGTTCGCCGAGATGATCGTCCGGCGGGCGCGGATCCAGGCGCGCGGCACCGCGCTCCGTGGACTGCGGCCCTCCCGGATCTCGTCCTTCAATCGTTCGAAGTAGATGACGAACGAATCCGCCGCGACGCCCAGCGAGACGATCATGCCGGCGATGCCGGCGAGCGTGAGCGTGAAGCCGATCGACCGGCCGAGCACCACGAGCGCGCCGAACACCAGCAGCGCGGAGAGCACCAGGCTCAGGAAGATGACCGAGCCGAGCAGCCGGTAGTAGAAGAACGAGTAGATGATGACCAGCAGCATGCCGATGCCCGCGGCCAGCAGACCCGCCTTGAGGTGGCTGTCGCCGAGCGTCGCGGTGACGTTCTGCTGCTCCTGCGGCTCGAAGGTCACCGGCAGCGCGCCGTAGCGCAGCTGGCTGGCGAGCGCGTTCGCGGCCTTGTTGTCGAAGCTGCCGGTGATCTGCGAGTCACCGGTCAGCACGCCCTGGATCTCCGGGGACGAGACGATCTCGTTGTCCAGCACCACGGCGACGCGGCACTTGCCGTCCTGGCCGAGCGCGGTCTGGTCGCAGGCCTGGCCCTCGTTGGTGAACGCCTCGCGGGTCAGCGCGGTCCACTTCTCCTGGCCGCTGCCGGTGAAGTTGAGGCTGACCACCCAGGAGCTGGTCTGGTCGAGCTGGGCGGAGGCGTTCTTGACGTCGGTGCCGAGCACCTTCGCCACGTCCAGCAGGTACTTCGCGCCGGACTCGCAGGCGACCGCCTTCTGCTTCTCGTCCTTGATCGAGGCGGCGGGCCGCGAGTCGAGCTGGGCGCAGGTGATGGTCGGGACGTTGAACTGCATCTCCACCGGCAGGACGGCGATCTCCTGCGGGGTGAGCGTGCCGAACGGCTTGAGCTTGTCGGCCAGCGACGGGTCGGTGGTCAGGTCCGCCGGGGCCTGCAGGCCCGAGGCGGCGGCCCAGGCGGCCGCGCCGACCTTCTGCTCGACGGCCTTGCGCTGCTGCTCGATGCTCTGCGGCACCGGCTCGGCGCTGGCGCTCGGGCTCGGCGCGGCGGCGCTCGGCGAGGCCGACGGCGAGGCCGAGGCGCTGGCGCTCGGCGTCGGGGCCATACCGCCCTGCCCGCCGGCGCTCGGCGACCCGCTCACCTTCGGGCTCGTGCTCGCCTTCGGCGACGCGCTGCCCGACGGGGTGGCGGCTCCGGACGGGGTGGCGCTGGGCGTCGGCGCGGGCGCGAGCGCGGCGCCGCTGCCGTCGGTGGCCTTGAGCACCTTGCGGAAGCGCAGCTCGGCGGCCTCACCGACGTCGGTCAGGTCGCGGTTCTGGCCGGGCAGGGAGATGACGATGTTGCGGTTGCCCTCGGTGACCACCTCGGCCTCGGCCACGCCGTAGGCGTTGACCCGGCTCTCGATGATCTGGCGGGCCTCCTCGAGGTTGTCGGCGGTCGGGGGCTTGCCGTCCACCGTGTTGGTGGCCTCGAGCGTCAGCCGGGTGCCGCCGACGAGGTCCAGGCCGAGCCGGGGCTCCAGCCGGTCCTTCCAGCCACCGCTGGCGCCGCCCGAGAAGAACACCAATAGATAGAGGACGACGAAGATGAACCCGAGCACGGCGAGCTGCCGTCCGGGCCGCATCTGTCCCTGAGGTGGTGCCACGGCTGTCCTGTCTCCCTGTACGGTCGCGCCGCTTCCACGGCGGCGACAACTGTCGGGCCGGGGGTGTCCGCCCGACTGCTCCGGCGGGTCGGCACCGGAGGACGGCACGCCGGCTGGTGCGCGGCGCGGGGGCGCCGCACGGCCCGGCCGGATGCCGGCGCCGCGCGCCGACCCCAACTATCCACTTGTACGGATGAATCCGCTGCCCCGTCCGGGACGGGTGGTCACTCCTTGACCGGCTCGGCTTCCTCGGTGATCGTCTCGGCCGCCGGCGCCTCGGCGCGCTTGATCACCCGCGCGACGGCGGGGCGGGCGTACCGGGTCTGCACGCCCGGAGCGACCTCGAGCAGGACCGTCTCGTCCTCGACCGCGGTGACCGTGCCGTGCAGGCCGCCGATGGTGACCACCTCGTCGCCCGGGGCGAGAGCGGACTGCATCTGCTCTGCCTCGCGGCGGCGCTTCTGCTGCGGACGGATCATCATGAAGTACATGACGACGAAAAGCAGAGCGATCATGAGGATCGGCGTCAGACTGCCGGCTCCCCCGCCACTCGCTGCTGCGTAAAGCACGGTGTAGACCTTCCGGTTGGCCTCCACCCCGGCGCCGGAGGGCGCCGCAGCGGAAGCGGATTCTCACGTCCTGTACAAACCGCGGCGAAGTCTAGTCCCTGCTCCTGAGAAGACCGAATGCGGCACAGATCACGAACGGATCACGGCTGGTCGGTCTGCACCGAGAACAGATCGGGCCCCGGAGGGGCATCCGCACCAAATGTACCATTCGGGGGCGTACGACCCAGATGGCGCCAGGCAGCCTCGGTCGCCACCCGCCCGCGCGGGGTCCGGGCCAGCAGCCCGGCCCGCACCAGGAACGGCTCGCAGACCTCCTCGACCGTGTCCGGCTGCTCGCCCACCGCCACAGCGAGCGTGGACAGGCCCACCGGGCCGCCCCGGAACGAGTCGACGAGCGCGGTCAGCACCGCCCGGTCGAGCCGGTCCAGGCCCAGCGCGTCCACGTCGTAGACGGTCAGCGCGGCACGAGCCGTCTCCAGCGTGACCACGCCGTCGGCGCGGACCTCGGCGTAGTCGCGGACCCGGCGCAGCAGCCGGTTGGCGATACGCGGGGTGCCCCGGGACCGGCCCGCGACCTCCGCCGCGCCGTCGGCGGTGATCGGCACGCCGAGGATCCGCGCCGACCGGTGCAGCAGCGTCTCCAGGTCGGCCGGCGCGTAGAAGTCGAGGTGCGCGACGAAGCCGAACCGGTCGCGCATCGGGCCGGTCAGCAGGCCGGAGCGGGTGGTGGCGCCGACGAGCGTGAACGGCTCCACGTCGAGCGGGATGGCGGTGGCACCCGGGCCCTTGCCGACCACCACGTCGACGCGGAAGTCCTCCATGGCGCTGTAGAGCAGTTCCTCGGCCGGCTTGGCGATCCGGTGGATCTCGTCGATGAACAGCACGTCGCCCTCGGCGAGGCCGGTCAGGATCGCGGCCAGATCGCCGGAGCGCTCGATGGCCGGGCCGCTGGTCACCCGGATCCCGGTGCCCAACTCGGCGGCGACGATGTTGGCCAGGGTCGTCTTACCGAGGCCGGGCGGCCCCGAGAGGAGGATGTGGTCGGGCGGGGAGCCGCGCCGCATCGCGCCCTGCAACAGCAGGTCGAGCTGGTCGCGGACCCGGTGCTGGGCGATGAACTCGTCCAGCCGCTTCGGGCGGACGCTGGCCTCCGCGTCCAGCTCGGCGTCGTTCACGTACGCCGAGACCAGATTCTCCCCGCTCATCGGCTGCGGCCCAGGAGGCGGATCGCCTGCTTGAGCAGCACCGGCACCGGCGGGGTCTCGCCGTCGACGGTCTCCGCCACCGCGGCCACCGCCTGCTCCGCCTGCCCGGCCGTCCAGCCGAGCCCGACGAGGGCCTGGCGGACCTGCTCCGGCCAGGCGCCCGCGGTCACCCCGGCCGCGCCGTCGGCGCCCACCGGCACCGGGCCGACCCGGTCGCGCAGCTCCAGCACCAGCCGCTCGGCACCCTTCTTGCCGATGCCCGGCACCCGGGTCAGCGCGGCGGTGTCGGCGTTGGCGATGGCCTTGCGGACCGCGTCGGGCGTGTGCACGGCGAGCACCGCCTGGGCCAGCCGGGGACCGACCCCGCTGGCGGTCTGGAGCAGCTCGAACAGCTGCTTGGCGTCGTCGTCGGCGAAGCCGTAGAGGGTGAGCGAGTCCTCCCGGACCACAAGGCTGGTGGCGAGCCGGGCGGGCTGGCCCACGCGCAGGTCGGCGAGCGTGCCGGGGGCGCACTGCACGGCCAGGCCGATGCCGCCCACCTCCACCACCGCGTGATCCGGGCCGGTGGCGGTCACCGTGCCGCGTACGCTCGCGATCATCGCGTCCCTCCTCGTCGGGCCCGTTGCGCGGCCTCGGCCAGCTTCGACCGGGTGCCCCCGCGCCACACGTGACAGATGGCCAGCGCCAGCGCGTCGGCGGCGTCCGCCGGCTTCGGCGGCTCGGGCAGCCGCAGCAGCCGGGTGACCATGGTGGTCATCTGCTTCTTGTCCGCCTGCCCCGAGCCGGTCACCGCCGCCTTGACCTCGCTCGGCGTGTACGTCGTCACGGGCAGCCCGGCCCGGGCCCCGGCGAGCACCGCGACGCCACTGGCCTGCGCGGTGCCCATCACGGTGCGGACGTTGTGCTGGCTGAACACGCGCTCCACCGCGACCGCGTCCGGCCGGTGCTCGGCGACCAGGTCGGTGAGCGAGCGGTCCAGGTGCAGCAGGCGCAGCGCCAGGTCGTCCTCCGGGTCGGTGTAGACCACGTAGTAGGCCACGAGCGTGCAGGGACGGCCCGGCACGCCCTCGACAACGCCGACCCCGCACCGGGTCAGCCCCGGGTCGACGCCCAGCACGCGCACGCCGCCTCCTCCCCGAGCCGCCAGCAGTACGTGTGTTCGACACACCCTACTGGTGCCCGCCGACGCCGGGACGGCCGGACACGCCGGGCACGGGCGGTGACGCGGCGCACCACACACGCAGACGGTGGAGTATGTGTCGCCGCCCCATGTGCCAGGGGGCACCCGGCTCGTACGTTCATGCGCCATGACGGCAGAACCCGTGGCGGTCCCCCACGTCGTACACGTCGACCTGACCGGTCGCACCGCGCTGGTCACAGGTGGTGGCGGCGGCATCGGACGGGCCTGTGCCCTGCGCCTGGCAGCGGCCGGCGCGACGGTCGTGGTGCTGGACCGCGACGTGGCGGCGGCCGAGGCGGTGGCCGCCGAGGCCGGCGGCCGGGCGGTGGGGATCGACCTGGCCGACCCGGCGGCTGTGGACCGGCTCGACGTCGACGCCGACATCGTGGTCAACAACGCCGGGCTGCAGCACGTCGCGCCGGTCCAGGACTTCCCGGTCGAGCGCTTCGAGTACATCCAGCGGGTGATGGTGGAGGCGCCGTTCCTGCTGATCCGCCGCGCGCTGCCCCTGATGTACGCGAACGGCTGGGGCCGGGTCGTGAACATCTCCTCGGTGCACGGGCTGCGCGCCTCGCCGTTCAAGGCCGCGTACGTCTCGGCCAAGCACGCGCTGGAGGGCCTGTCCAAGGTGGTGGCGCTGGAGGGCGCCGCGCACGGCGTCACGGCCAACTGCATCAACCCGGCGTACGTGCGCACCGCGCTGGTGGAGAGCCAGATCGCCGACCAGGCGGCCACCCACGGCATCGGCGAGGACGAGGTGGTCGAGAAGATCATGCTGGCGCGGGCGGCGATCAAGCGGCTGATCGAGCCGGCGGAGGTGGCCGAACTGGTGGCGTACCTGTGCTCCCCGCCGGCCGCGTTCCTCACCGGCACCTCGATCGCCCTCGACGGGGGCTGGACGGCGAACTAGTGGGCCCGCGCACAATGTCGGTCATGTCGTCGCCGGTCGAGTTCCTGGAGCTGCTGGCGCGCGAAGCCGCCGCGGTCGAGTTCGAGGGCCCGCTGGTGGCCGCGCGCGCCGCCGGCCTGCCCGCCGAACGGCTGGCCGAGCTGGAGCAGGCGAAGGTGGTGGCGCTGCGGGTACGGGCCCTGCTGGCCCGCAGGCGCCGCCGGGAGACCGAGCTGTCCGGCCTGTACGACACCGCGAGCGACCTGGCCGGGCTGCGCGACCTGGACGACGTGCTGCGCGCGATCGTGCACCGGGCGCGGATCCTGCTCGGCACCGACGTGGCGTACATGACGCTCAACGACGACGAGCGCGGCGACACGTACATGCGGGTCACCGACGGCTCGATCTCGGCCCGGTTCCAGCGGCTGCGGCTGGAGCTGGGCGACGGGCTCGGCGGGCTGGTCGCGCAGACCGGCACCCCGTACGTCACCTCGAACTACCAGGAGGACGAGCGGTTCCGGCACACCGGGGAGATCGACGGCGGCGTGGGCGAGGAGGGCCTGGTGGCCATCCTCGGCGTGCCGCTGCGGCTCGGGTCCAGCGTGATCGGCGTGCTGTACGCGGCGAACCGCTCGGCCCGCCCGTTCGCCCGCGAGGAGGTGTCGCTGCTGGTGTCGCTGGCGGCGCACGCGGCGGTGGCGATCGACACCGCGCGGCTGCTCGCCGAGACCCGGGCGGCGCTGGCGGAGCTGTCCGCGGCGAACAGCACCATCCGGGCGCACAGCAGCTCGGTGGAGCGCGCCGCCGCTGCGCACGACCGGATGACCGCGCTCGTGGTGCGCGGCGGCGGCATGGAGGACGTGGCGGCGGCGGTCACCGAGGTGCTCGGTGGCGCGCTGCTGGCGCTGGACGCCGAGGGCCGGCGGCTGGCCCGGGTCGGTGAGATCGAGGAGCCGGACCGGGCGGACATCGTGGAGGCGGTCGCCGCGTCCCGTACCGAGGGGCGCAGCGTGCGCCGGGGCCCGCTCTGGTACGCCGCGGTGGTGGCCGGTGCGGAGAACCTGGGCGCGCTGGTGCTGCGCCCGGACGACGAGCTGGTCGACGCCGACCAGCGCATCCTGGAGCGGGCCGCGCTGGTGACCGCGTTGCTGTTGCTGTTCCGCCGGACCGTGGCCGAGGCGGAGGGGCGGGTACGCGGTGAGCTGCTGGACGACCTGATCGCCCGGCCGCTGCGCGACGCCGACGCGCTGCGCGCGCGGGCCCGCCGGATCGGGGTGGACCTGGACGCCCCGCACGTGCTGGTGGCGGTCGGTGACGACGCGTTCGCCGAGACCGGCTCGGCCCGGCAGCGGGTGCTGTCCTGGGCCACCACGTACGCCTCGACCCGGGGTGGCCTTGCCGCGGCGCGTGCCGGACGGGTGGTGCTGATGCTGCCCGGCCACGACGCCGGCGGTGCGGCCCGCGCGGTGGCCCGGGACCTGTCCCGGGTGACCGGCCGCCCGGTGACCGCCGGGGCGAGCGGGCCGTCGACCGGTCCGGCGTCGCTGGCTGTCACGTTCGCCGAGGCGGAGCGCTGCCTGTCCGCGCTCGGTGCGCTGGGCCGGGCCGGGCAGGGGGCGAGCACCACCGAGCTGGGTTTCGTCGGGCTGCTGCTGGGCGCGGTCGGTGACGCCGGGGACCGGGACGTGGCCCGGTTCCTCGCCACGACTGTGGGGCCGGTGCTGGACTACGACGCCCGGCGGGGCACGGCGCTGGTGAAGACGCTGGAGGCGTACTTCGGGGTGGGCGGCAGCCTGGCTCGCGCCGCCGAGCAGCTGCACGTGCACGTGAACACGGTCACCCAGCGGCTGGAGCGGGTCGGCCACCTGCTCGGCGCGGACTGGCAGCGGCCGGAGCGGGCGCTGGAGGTGCAGCTCGCGCTGCGCCTGCACCGGCTGCGCACGCCCGCCCGCTGAGCGGCCGGACCGCGCCGGGCGGACCGGCCGGCCCGGGTCAGCGGACGCGCAGGCCGTCCAGGACCGTGTCCACGATCCGCTCGGGAAGCATCCGCTCGTCGCGCTCGGGGTGCCAGCGCAGCATCCGCTGGGTGAGCATCGGCGCGGTGAGCAGCGACATGGTCACCTCGATGTCGAGGTCGGCGCGCAGTTCGCCCCGGTCGATGGCGCGGCGCAGCACCTCGCGCATCGCCGCGCGCCGGGGCTCGACGATCGCCTCGTACGCCTGCCGGTGGGCCGAGCTGCGGTTCACCTCGGGCACCAGGCAGGGCATGATCTTGCGGACCCGGGGGTCGGCGTGCTGGCCGACGGCGCCGACGAGCAGTACCAGGTCGTCGCGGACGGAGCGCCCGGCGGTGCGGGGCGCGGGCCCCTTGAGCGTGCGCAACGCGTCCAGCAGCAACGCGTCCTTGCCCGGCCAGCGGCGGTAGATGGTGGCCTTGCCGACTCCGGCGCGGGCCGCGATCGCCTCGATGGACAGCGACTCTATGGTGCTGCCCTCGGCCAGCAGGTCGAGGGTGGCGTCGACGATCGCCTCGTCCGCACGGGTGCTCCGCGGTCGCCCGGGCGACCGCGGAGCACCCGCCGTGGAAGTCATGTCAGACATTGTCCACGAACCTACGCGGTACCGGCCAACTCCCTGTCGGTGACCGGCGCCGCGTCGGGGGCGACGACCGGCCGGCCCGGCATCCAGCGCAGCACGATCACGATGCCGAGCGCGGCCACCACCGCGGAGGCGCCCGCCGCCCAGTGCATGGCCGAGACGAACGAGTCGTTGGCCGCGTCGATCAGTCGCGGCGCGTCGGGGCCGAGCCGGCCGGCGACCGCGTACGCCCCGGACACCGACTCGCGGGCCGCGTCGCGCACCGGGGCGGGCAGGGCGGCCACCGCCGGGCCGACCTGGTCGCGGTAGACGGCGGAGAGCACCGAGCCGAGCACCGCCACGCCGAGCGCGCCGGCCACCTGGCGCACGGTGTTGCTGACCGCGGAACCGACACCGGCCTTCTCCCTGGGCAGCGAGGACATGATCGACTCGGTGGCCGGCGGCATGATGTTCGCCATCCCGGCGCCCTGGAGGAAGCCCAGCGCCGAGAAGATCCAGATCGGGGTGTCCGCGTCGATGAAGACGAACGCGGCGAGCGCCACAGTGGTGAGCAGCAGCCCGACGGCCGCGACCGCCCGGCCGCCGTAGCGGCGGACCATCGCCGCGCTGCGCGGCGCGAAGATGAGCTGGGCCGCGGCGAACGGCAGGAACAGCAGGCCGCTCTCCAGCGGGCTGTAGCCGCGGACGAACTGGAGGTAGAACGCGCCGAAGAACATCACGCCCATGGCGGCGAAGAAGACCAGCCCGACCAGGGCCACCGGCGCGGCGAAGCGGGGCACCCGGAACAGCCGTACGTCCAGCGACGGGTGGTCGCTGCGCAGTTCGTGGGCGACGAACCAGCCGAGCACCGCGAGGCCGCCGAGCACCGCGACCCAGACCTGCGGGCGGCCGAAGCCGTGCTCGCCGCCGTCGATGATGCCGTAGGTGAGGGCGACCAGGCCGACCACCGAGAGCAGCACGCCGAGCAGGTCGACCCGGCCGGGCTTGGGGTCGCGGGACTCGGGGACCAGGGCCGCGACGAGCACCACGCCGAGCGCCACCACCGGCACGTTGATCAGGAAGACCGAGCCCCACCAGAAGTGCTCCAGCAGCGCGCCGCCGAGCACCGGGCCGATCGCCACCGCGAGGCCGACCGCGCCGGCCCAGACGCCGATCGCCTTGGCGCGCTCGCGCGGGTCGAAGACGTTGGAGATGATCGAGAGCGTCACCGGCATGATGGCCGCGCCGCCGACACCCATCAGCGCGCGGGCCGCGATGAGCTGGCCCGGGTCCTGCGCGTACGCGGACAGCAGCGAGGACAGGCCGAACAGTGCCAGCCCGAGGATCAGGAAGCGGCGGCGGCCGAGCCGGTCACCGAGGACGCCGAAGGTGAACAGCAGCCCGGCGAAGACGAGCGTGTAGGAGTTGATCGCCCACTCCAGCTCGCCCTGGGTGGCGCCGAGGCCGTGCACCGGGTCGGCCAGGGTGCGCAGCGCGACGTTGAGGATGGTGTTGTCGAGGACGACCACGAGGAGGCTGATCACCAGCACGCCGAGGATCGCCCACCTCCTCGGGTGTCCGGTGTTCTCGTGTGGTTCCACTGCCGTTCTCCCCCCGGTTCACCCGCGTTCGAAATACGATACGGGTCAGACTCGTAACGTTGCCGAGCGTAGGTGAGCCGGTTTCGATACGGAACGGGTTCGTATCGGATGTGTCTCAGGTCACGCGGGCGGTCCGGCCGCCAGCGCCAGCCGCAGCAGCGCGTCCCGCACCGGCAGCAGCCGGCGCACGCCGGACAGCCGCCCGGCCCACCGCGCGCCGGCCGCGATCCGCTGCGTGGGCCGCCGGCGCCGCCTGTCGTACGCGCGCAGCGCGGCCGGCACGTCCCCGGCGTCGCGTACGCAGTCGGCGAGCGCGACCGCGTCGATCAGCGCCTGACAGCCGCCCTGCCCGAGGTCCGGCGTCATGGCGTGCGCGGCATCACCGAGCAGCGCCGTCCGGCCGGACACGTAGGACGGCAGCGGCGTCAGGTCGCGGATCTCGTGCCGCAGGATCCCCTCCGGGGTGAGCGCGTCGAGCACCCGCGGCACCGGCGGGTGCCAGTCGCCGAAGAGGCGGCGCAGTTCGGCGCGGTCGTCGGGCGGAGCCGGGTGCCCCTCGGGCAACCGCACCGCGGCGTACCAGTTGGTGCGGCCCGGCCCGGCCGGGGTGAGGCCGAACTTGCGCCCCCGCCCCCAGGTCTCGCCGCCCTCGGCCAGGTCCAGGTCGACCACGCCGCGCCAGGCCACCGCGCCCGCGTACCGCAGCGGGTACCGCTGCCCGTACATCTGTGCGCGCACCACGCTGTTGATCCCGTCCGCGCCCACCACCAGGTCGTACGCGTCGAGCAGCGGCCCCGGGCCGGTCACCGGTACGCCGAGGCGCAGCGCCGGGCCGGGCAGCGCGCCGGCCAGGACGGCGAGCAGCACCGGGCGGGTGACCAGGTGCACCGGCTCGCCGTGCCGGCGTTCCAGCCGCTCGACGTCGATGGTGGCGATCCGGCTGCCGTCGGGGCGCCGGATCGACCCCCCGGCCTGACGGCTGCCCCGGCGTCGCACCTCGTCGCCGACGCCGAGGACGTCCAGTGCGCGCATCGCGGCGGGCCAGATGCCGAGCCCGGTGCCGCTGTCCGGCAAGGCGGCCGACCGCTCCAGGACCGTCACCTCCCAGCCCGCCGCCCGCAGGCCGACTG
>NZ_LEKG01000083.1:0-31485 GCF_001029515.1 Micromonospora sp. RV43
CCTGACCGGCGAATTCCCCTACCTCGCCGACGCCAACGGCGACGGCAAAGACGACCTCGTCGTCTTCACCAAAAACACCACCAACGACATCTACGTCGCACTCTCCACCGGCACCACATTCGCCCCCTCCACCAAATGGCACGACTACTTCGGCCTCACCAGCGAAACCACACTCTGAGCCCGACGGCGAGCGACGCCGGCCCGGATCGGGACCGGCGTCGCTCGCCGTCCACCTACCGCTCCACCACGTTGCGCGAGCTGGAGGCAGGCCTGACCGACGGGCTGGCCTTCGCTGCCGCGCTCACGTTGCTGGTCGTGGCGGGCTGTCGCGGTGCGGCTGCGGCAGCGGCGTCACCTGCGCCTGGCCACCTGACCGGCGGGGACGTGGGCGGAACCCGGGGAGACGATCGCGGTCAGGCCGGCGGTGGACAGCGTCGCCCCGCCCAGGTCGAGCGTCCACCGGCCGGGTCCCGCGATTCCGGGACCAGTATCCGGCCGGCGAGCAGGCAGATCACCACGATCGGGACGTTCACCAGGAAGATCGCACCCCAGGGCAGGTGAGCCAGGACGAGTCCGCCGATCGGCGGCCCGGCGGCGAAGCCCAGCGCACTGGTCGCCGCCCAGATGCCGATCGCCGGGGACCAGCAACAACATCTTCCCGCTCGTCCCCGGCGTGGACGGCGTGGTACGCGACGAGAAGGGCAACGTCCGCTGCGTGGTCCTGCACGATACGCCCCTTGGAACCTTCGCCGAACGCACCCTGATCGACCCTCGCGCAGCGTGGTTCTACCCGACGGCGTGGACCCGGTGCGGATCGCCACCGCCATGAACCCGGGCGATGTCATCCTGGATCGCGCTGACGCGCCGCATCAACTTCACCGCGGGCCAGCGCGTCCTTGTCCTCGGCGCCGTCGGCAACGCAGGTCGGATGGCGATCCAGATCGCGAAGTACCGTGCTCGCTCGTCGAGCTCTTCGACGTCTGCATCGCCGGCCTCATGCCCACGACCGAGGAGCCGGTCGCCGGCGGACGTGGCCTCGCACCTGCGCTCACGTATTGCTGCTCAGCCTCAGCCACGGCGCTCACTGTCGATCACGTGCCCTCGCCCAGCCACCGCGCACGAGAAAGGAGCCGGATGGGTTGCGGGCCGACAGCCACGCCGAGGCCGGTCCGGCGCGTCGGATTTCCCACAGCGGGTGCCCGGACCGGATCCGCGGCGAGCGCGGGCCGTTATGGTGGGGACGCCGTGGTGTTCGGGAAGCCGGTGTGATGCCGGCGCGGCCCTCGCCACTGTGATCGGGAGACCGTCGGCCCTCGTCGTTTCGCGAGGTCACTGGGCAGAGATGCCTGGGAAGGCCGGCCGGCGGTTGCTTGTCCCGTCAGCCAGGAGACCGGCCACGGCACGTTCGTCCCCGTCCACGAGGTGTTGGAAGGCGGTCCCGCTGTGCGGTTCCCCATGCCCTGGCGCGTTGCCGCGCCGTTGTTGCTGTCCACTGTGCTGCTCACCGGCTGCGGCGCCGATGCCAAGCCTGCTGCCGCACCACCGGCGGTGTCCGCTGGACCGGTCGCGGTGACCAACTGCGGCACCCCGGTGACCATCGCGGCGCCACCGATGCGGGTCGTCACCATGAACCAGGCCGCCACGGAGATCATGCTGGCCCTGGGCCTGCAAGATCGGATGATCGGCACGGCCTACCTCGACGACGCGATCCTGCCCGCCTACGCGGACGCCTACGCGAAGATCCCGGTGCTGGCCAAGGAGTACCCGACCAAGGAGAAGCTGCTCGAGGCTGAACCCGATTTCGTGTACGCGTCGTACAACAGCGCGTTCGGTGACGAGGGGGTCGGTGACCGCGCCGACTGGCAGAAACTCGGCGTCGGCACCTACATCTCCCCTGCCGGGTGCCCGGCGCAGACCCGGCAGGCGAAGCTCGCCATCGGCGACGTGTTCACCGAGATCCGCGAGCTCGCGGCGATCTTCGGGGTGAGCGACCGCGGCGAGAAGCTGATCGCCGACCACGAGGGCCGCATCGCCACGGCCGCAGGCACCGCCCGCAACGTGAAGGTCATGTGGTGGGACGGCGGCAGCGACGCCCCGAGCGTCGGCGCCTGCTGCGGCGCCCCCAACATGATCATGTCGGCGGCCGGGGTCACCAACGCCTTCGCCGACCTCACCGGCAGCTGGGGCGACACAAGCTGGGAGACCGTCACCGACCGCAACCCCGAGGTCATCGTGCTCGTCGACGCGAGCTGGGATCCCGCCGCGCAGAAGAAGACCTTCCTCGCCGGGCACCGCACCCTCAAGGACCTGCCCGCGGTCAAACAGCAGTGGTACGTGGTGATCCCGTTCTCGTCAACCACGGCCGGTGTCCGCAACGTCCTCGGCGTCGAAGCCCTCGCCCAGGGCATCGCCGCGCTGCCGTCCGGGGCCCCGAGCTGACCGCCGTCACCACCCGGCCCGCCCCGGTGCGCACCCACCGCCCGGTGCGGGCGGTCGGCCTGGCCGCGCTCGTGCTGGCTCTGGTCGCCGGTCTGGTGCTGTCGGTGGCCGTCGCGGTCACCATCGGCCCGGCCGACCTGACTGTCGGGACGGTGAGGACGGTCGTCGCCGGCCACCTGGGACTCGCGAACTCGGACGTGCCGCTGCTGCGCGACCACATCGTCTGGGACCTACGTTTGCCCCGGGTTCTCGGCGCCGCCACGGTGGGGGCGGGCCTGGCCGCGGCCGGTGCGGTCATGCAGACCGTCACCCGCAATCCCCTGGCGGACCCGTACCTGCTCGGGGTCTCCTCAGGGGCGTCGCTGGGCGCGGTCCTGGTGGTCGTGGCCGGCATCGGTAGTGGCGTAGCCGCGCTGACCGGCGGCGCCTTCCTCGGCGCCCTTGTCGCGTTCCTGCTGGTCGTGGGCCTGGCCGGGAGGTTCGGGGCATTGTCGCCGACGCGCGTGGTGCTGACCGGGGTCGCGGTGGGACAACTGTGCGCGGCACTGACCTCTTTCGTGATCATCTGGGTGGCCGACCCGCACGCCACGCAGAGCATCACGTTCTGGCTGTCCGGGTCAATGGCCCGGGCCGACTGGACGGCCCTGGGCTGGGCGGTACCGGTGCTGGTCGTGGTGCTGGCGGTGGTCGGCTGGCACGCCCGTACCCTCAACGCCTTCGCCTTCGGTGAGGAGGCCGCCGCGAGCCTCGGCGTCGAGGTGAACCGGCTGCGGTGGCTGCTGCTGGTCGGCACCGCCCTGCTGACCGCCGTGCTGGTCGCGGTCAGCGGCGCGATCGGGTTCGTCGGGCTGATCCTCCCGCACGCCGCCCGCCTGATCACCGGACCGGACCACCGGCGGCTGCTACCGGTCGCCGTGCTCGCCGGCGCCATCTTCCTGACCTGGGTCGACACCGCCGCCCGCACCGTCTTCGAACCGCGTGAGCTGCCGGTCGGGGTGCTGACGGCACTGGTCGGGGTGCCGGCGTTCTTCCTGATCCTGCGCCGCCGGGAGGTACGCGGCTGATGCTTCAGATCTCCGACGTCTCGTGGGCGGTGCCCGCCGCCCGCATCCTCGACCACGTCACCGGCACCGTCCCGGCGGGCAGCCTGGTCGGGCTGCTCGGCCCGAACGGCTCCGGCAAGACCACCCTGCTGCGGGCCGTCGCCGCCCTGGTGCGCCCGGATACCGGCAACATCACACTCGCAGGCGACGACGTGACTCGGCTGCGGCGCCTTGCCCTGGCCCGGCGCATCGCGTTGCTGGCCCAGCACGCCGAGACCGACCTCGACCTGACCGTCCGCGACGTGGTCCTGCTCGGCCGCATCCCGCACCGCCGGACCCGCTGGTCCGACACCGGCTGCGACCATGCCGCCGCGGTCGAGGCACTGGGCCGGGTCGACCTGGCCGGGTTCGCCGACCGTAAGTGGCAGACCCTGTCCGGTGGGGAACGCCAGCGCGTCCAGCTCGCCCGCGCGCTGGCCCAGGAGCCGGAACTGCTGCTGCTCGACGAACCCACCAACCACCTCGACATCGGCCACCAGCTTCAGCTGCTGCACCTGGTCCGCCGATCGCAGGTCACCGCCCTCGCCGCGCTGCACGACCTCAACCTGGCCGTCATGTTCTGCGACACCGTCGTCGTGCTGCACCACGGCCGGGTCGTCGCCGCGGGACCACCCGCACGGGTGCTCACCCCGGCGCTGCTCGCCGACGTGTACGGCGTCGACGCAGACGTGCGGGTTCACGACGGGCGGACCGTCATTGAGTTCCGGCCGCCGTCATGACCCGGCACGTGCTGCCGGTGCCCGGTCGGTCACCCACCACGCTGGCCACGACACGATCCACCAGCTCGCCGAGCAGATGGCCGCGCGTCTGGGCGTATTCGTGCACAGGTGTTTCCTCGACGGCGCGAAACCGTTTGCTGCACGCGGCGCTCGACGCGGCCACCGGTTCACTGGTCGGACGTGACCCGGCGGTTCGACGCGCCCCGCGCCGGCAACCCGATTATCCTGGCGCGATGACCGAGGCCGGCGCTGGGCCGGCGTTCCTCGCGGCGCAGCAGGCGGCGGGAGTCATTGCGGCCAGACACCGCGGTGACTTCGCCGGCGCCGAGGAACTGCTGGGCGCCATCGGCGACGAGACCGTGCGCACCCGGGTTTCATGCTGCTCGCCGAACTCGCCCTTGGCCCTGGTCCAGTCACAGACAGGGCAGAGCATGGACGAACTCGTCCATGAGGTCACGTTGCTGATGGCCGAAGTGGTGGGCAGCGTCGGACACCAGCCCGGGCTGGACCTCGCCCACGCCGAGCCCGGCGGTCCGGCGGATGGACAGCAGGCGATACTGGGGCGGTGGAAGGACAGGCTCGCCGAACCGGGCGGCTCATGGTGGCGGGCACGACGTCGGACGCGGGCAAGAGCCGGGTGACGACCGCGTTGTGCCGGGCGTTCGCACGGCGCGGTGTTCGGGTCGCTCCGTTCAAGGCACGGAACATGGCGAACAATTCGATGGCGTGTGCGGGTGGGGCGGAGATCGGCCATGCTCAGTGGGTGCAGGCGCTGGCGGCGGGCGCAGAGCCGGCCCGGCAGGCCCGGCTGGATCTGCTCGCCGACCTGGCGGAGAAACACCTGGAGGTCGACGCGCTGCTGAACCTAGCCGAGCGGGGCGCTCCCGCGGCGCCGGTGATCGGACCCTACGCGTGAGGATTCTCGTGCTCGGTGGGACGGGCGAGGCCCGCGCGCTGGCGGCCTCGCTCGTCGACGACGGTGCCGTGGTCGTGACCTCACTGGCGGGGCGGGTCGCGCGTCCCCGGCTGCCGGTGGGGCAGGTCCGCGTCGGTGGCTTCGGCGGGATCGCAGGACTGGCCGCGTACCTGGCGGAGACCCGGGTGCGTGCCGTGGTCGACGCGACGCACCCGTTCGCGGAGAAGATCAGCGCCAACGCGGCGGCGGCGTGCCCGGCCGCCGGGGTTCCCCTGCTCCGTTTGGAACGGCCCGGCTGGGCCGCTCGCCCCGAGGCGTCGGCCTGGTACTGGGCCGGTGACCACAGTGAAGCTGCCCGGGTGGCGGCCGGTCTGGGCGACCGGCCGTTCCTCACCGTCGGACGGCAGTCGCTGGCGCACTTCGTCGAACCGTTGCGCCGGCACGCGTGCCTGGTTCGCGTGGTGGACGAGCCCGACATCGTTCTGCCGGTGTCGTGGAAGCTGCTGCGCAGCCGCGGTCCCTACACCCTCGCGCACGAGCGGGAGGTGATGGCGGGCACGGACGTTCTAGTTACCAAGGACTCCGGCGGTGACCACACGGTCGCGAAGCTGGAGGTCGCCGCCGAGCGGGCGATGCCGGTCGTGATCGTGCGCCGCGCCGGGCCGCCGGCCGGAGTGCCGCTGGTCCGTGACGTGGACGCCGCCCTGGCGTGGGTGCGGGCGTTGCCCGCACCCTGACGCGAGGTTCAGCCGGGAAGGTTCAGAGCGTGGCCGCCAGCTCCTGGCGGCGCAGCCGCTCGGCGGCACGGTCCGCGTCGCGTCCGACCAGACCGGTCAGCACTGCACCCAGGACCGCCCAAGTCGCGGCCAGGGTCGTGATCGACGAGATGCGGAAGTACCAGAGTGTGTCGGCCGGGAAACCGCCGACCTCGTTGACCGTCGGCAGCAGAGCCCCGGCGACCACGACGACCACGAGATAGGCGCCGGCACCGGCCAGCACCGCCGAGTATGCGCCCAGCTGGGGCAGCAGACGCCGGGCCAGGACCACGGCGCCGATCGCGGCGGCCAGGCTCAGTGCCCAGAACCCGAAGTACAGCGCGGTCCGCTCGTTGATCGTGTCACCGGAGCCGACCGCCGGTGGTGTGGCGGGGTACTTGAGGAACGGCACGAGGGCGGTGGCGACGAAACCGACGGCGGCGACCACCGCGGTGCTGGCCCGTGCGGACAGGGAGCCCAGACGCCCGGCGGCGAAGGCGGCAGCGAGCGCGGTCGCTCCACCGAGGACGATGCCCACCAGGATGGTGCCCAGTGCCAGGCCCCCGGTGGACTGGGTGCCACGCGAGACCTCGGCCTCCTCCTCATCGTGGCTGTGAGACTGCTCGGCGGTGGCATTGTCGTGCGGGTGCTCGGCGGCACCGGCTTCCTCCAGGGCGATGGCTGCATCGACCTGGGGTTCGGCGACGACGTAGGAGACGAGGAAGGCCGCGAAACCGGCGATGAGCCCGGCCAGCAGCCCGTGAACGAGAAAAGTGCGAGGGGTCATCAAGGGTCCGTTCGAGAGCCGGCCGCGGGCATCACGAAACGCCCGCAGCGCCGGTGACGAGGAAAGACGAAAACTCCGGCCGGGCCGGGCGAACTGCCGCGTGGCGTGGTGTCAGTGGCAGGGGAAGCCCAGCACGTGCCGTGCGTCGTGCGTCAGCTCGTGGATGAAGGTGCCCTCGAAGACGGAGAAAGCTCCCTGCTCGGCGCCCACGAAATACAGGACGACGGCGGTGACCAGCGCGAAGAACAGCGCCCAGGGGGCGAGCGCGCGAACGGGGATGGTGGGAAGAACGGCCGGAATGGCCGTGGTCGCCTGAGGCATGACACTCCTTGGGATGCTGCGTCCCGTCGATGGGTGGTCGACCTGGCTGGAGGGTCTGGCTTCGCCGCGAGCGGCGTCACAGTAGCGCGACTGCGCCGGATTCACACCGGCTTCCTTCAGCAGGGTGGCACGACCATATCAGGTATCGGAGCAACGCGACGCTGTCGCGACTGCCTGCACGGCGGCCGGTCCGAGGGCGACGACGTGGCCGATCACCGTTACGGCGGGCGCGCCGATGCCGGCCTCGGCGGTGTCGGCGACGACGTCGGCGAGGGTACTGCGCAGCACCCGCTGGCCGGCCGAGGCGGCGTCCGCGACGACGGCGCATGGTGTGTTCCGGTCGAGACCGGCGGCGACGAGCGCGTCGGCGATGGCCGCGAGGTTGCGCATGCCCATCAGCACCACGAGGGTGGTGCCGGTGCGGGCGAGGGCGGCGTAGTCGATCGACGAGTCGGGATGGCCGGGCGGTACGTGGCCGGAGATGACGGTGAAGCCTTGCACGAGTCCGCGGTGGGTGACCGGGATGCCGGCCAGCTCCGGGGCCGCGATGCTGGAGGTCACGCCGGGTATCACGGTGGTGGGGACGCCGGCTTCGGCGCACGCGGTGACTTCCTCGAAGCCGCGGCCGAAGACGTACGAGTCGCCGCCCTTGAACCGCACAACGTGCCGTCCGGCGCGGGCGTGCTCGACGAGCAGCGCGTTGATCTGTTCCTGGCTCGTGCTCCGCCCGTACGGGACCTTGGTGACGTCGATGATCTCGGCGTCCGGGCGCGCCCACTTCAGGGCCTCCCACGGGGCGAGCCGGTCGGTGAGGATCACGTCGGCCTGCTTGACGGCCGCGCGTCCGGCGACGGTGACCAGCCCTGGATCGCCCGGGCCGGCGCCGACCAGCGTGACGTGTCCGGCCGTTCGGACCGCTGCCGGTGCCCCGGCCTCCGAGGGTGCGACGGTACGCAGCACGACGTCGAACCGGCTCTCGTCGACCGGGGTGGTGACCCAGGTCAGGCGCCCGCGGAGGGCGAGGTCCTCCAGCGCGGCGCACACGGCCGGCGCGGCGACGGTGACCAGGGCGCGCCTGTGCAGCAGCGCACTGACCGTGACGGCGGCGGGTGCGCTCCCGTCGAGGACGAGCACGCTACGGCCGGTGAGGTTCAGCTGCATGTGACGGTGATTCCTAACGTGCTGAGGAGACAGCCGTCCGGTGTACGGCCTCGGTGAACGACTGGGCCAGATGCGGTTGCCCAGCCCAATGCACGTGCAGATAGGACGCGCTGAGGCTGGGGGAGGCGAATCCGGCATTGCGGCCCTCGATGCGCCAGGCGGGGTGCTCGCCGTGACCGGGTGTGACGGTGGTGCGGTGGAATTCGTGGCCGGTGGCAGCGGTTCCCCGCTCGCCGAGCAGCTGGTCCGAGCCGAGTGCGGCACGGTGGTACGCGAGGGTGAGGCGCGGCGTCATGACTGCTTCGGCGTCGAGCGCCCCGACCATGGGATGGCCGTCGACGGAGCGGCACAGATACAGCAGGCCGGCGCACTCGGCGACGGTGGGGACGCCGTCGAGGACGGCCTGGCGCAGTTCGTGGCGCAGCGTCGTGTTGGCGCTCAGCGTGGACGCGTGTACCTCGGGGAACCCCCCACCGAGGTACAGCCCGCGTGTCCCGGCGGGAAGCCGCTGGTCGCGGGCCGGGTCGAACGGGACGACGGTGCAGCCCGCCGCCTGCAGCAGCTCGGTCGTCTCGGCGTACCGGAAGGTGAAGGCACGCCCGGCCGCGACCGCAACCACCGGTGATCCGGCGCCCGGCCGCCGGACGTGCGCGGCGGGGTCCCATGGCTGGGCGTCCAGATCGGGTGCGGTGCGTGCCACCTGCAGCACCGCATCGAGGTCCACGTGGCGGGCGATCTGCTCGGCCAGCACGTCCAGGGCGGCGGCGGCCTCCTCACGTTCGGCTGCCGGCACGAGCCCGAGGTGGCGCGACGGGGCGCTGACACCCTGGTCGCGGTGCAGGATCCCGAGCACCGGTACGCCGGTGGATTCCACCGCCCGGGCCGCCTCGGCGGCGTGGCGGGCGGACCCGGCTTTGTTGAGCACGACACCCGCGACGGTGACGCCGGCCTCGAACGTGTCCATTCCGTGCACGACGGCCCCGACGCTGCGCGAGGTGTGCGAGACGTCCACGACCAGCAGGATCGGGGTGGCGGTCAGGGCCGCGAGGTGCGCGGTGGAGGCGAAACCGTCGCCGCCGATGCGGCCGTCGAACAGGCCCATGACCCCTTCGACGATGGCGATGTCCGCGTCGCGTGCGCCGTGCAGCAGCAGCGGGATCACGAGTGAGGGGTCGGTCAGGTGCGGGTCGAGGTTGCGGCCGGGGCGTCCGGTGGCCAGCGCGTGGTAGCCGGGGTCGATGTAGTCGGGCCCCACCTTGTGCCCCGACACGGTGTGCCCGCGCGCGGCCAGCGCGGCCATGAGCCCGGTCGCGACCGTGGTCTTGCCGTGGCCGGAGGCCGGCGCCGCGACGATCAGCCGCGGAAGGCTCACCATTCGATGCCTCGTTGGCCCTTCTGGCCGACGTCCATCGGGTGCTTGACGTGCTGCATCTCGGTCACCAGATCGGCTGCCTCGATCAGCCGGGGGTCGGCCCGGCGCCCGGTGACGATCACGTGCTGACGGCCGGGACGGTGGACCAGTGTCTCCACGACGTCGCCGACGTCGACCCAGCCCCACTGCATCGGATAGGTGAACTCGTCCAGGATGTAGAGCTGGTGCCGTTCCGCCTGGATACGGCGCTTCACCTCCGCCCAGCCCTCGGCGGCGTCCGCGGCGTGGTCCGCCTCGGTGCCGCTCTTACGGCTCCAGGACCATCCGGAGCCCATTTTGTGCCACTCGACTGGCCCGCCTTCGCCGGTCTGCTCGTGCAGCAGCCCGAGCCTCTCCAGGACGGTCTGTTCCCCGATGCGCCACTTGGCCGACTTCACGAACTGGAACACCCCGATGTCCCAGCCCTGGTTCCAGGCGCGCATCGCCATGCCGAAGGCGGCGGTCGACTTGCCCTTGCCGTTTCCGGTGTGGACCATCAGCAGCGGCCGGTTGCGCCGCTGGCGGGTGGTGCTGCCGTCGTCCGCGACGGTGAGCGGCTTACCCTGCGGCATCAGGCCACCCCCGCCCGCGGAGCGGTCGCCGTGCGAACGACCCCGGTGAGCCCGTCGGCGGTCACTTCACCGAGCGGCACGTGCTCGGCCCTCAGATGAGTGGCAAGCCGGGCGGCGAGGCCGAGCCGGAATCGTCCGGTCTCGCAGTCCACGACGACGACCTGGACACCGCTGGTGGCGAGCGCGGCGGCGGCGCGGTGGGCACGACCCAGCGGGTCCGGGCCGGAGGTGGCGCGGCCGTCGGTCACCACGACGAGCAGGGGCCGGCGGGACGGGTCGCGCAGCGCCTCCCGGCGCAGCACCTCGCCACTGCGTTCCAGGCCCTCCGCGAGCGGGGTCCGGCCACCGGCCGGTAGGTCGGCCAGGCGGCGGGAGGCGACGTCGACCGAGCCGGTCGGTGGCAGGACGACCTCGGCGGTGTGCCGGCGGAACGTCACCAGTGCGACCTTGTCCCGGCGGCGGTAGGCGTCCAGCAGCAGCGACAGCACAGCGGTCTTGACCTGCTCCATGCGGCGGCGGGCCGCCATCGAACCGGACGCGTCCACGCACAGCAGCACGAGGTTCGACTCGCGCCCGACGGTCTCGGCCCGGCGCAGGTCGCCGGGCACGAGCGCGAGGCCGCGACCGCCGGTCAAGCCACCCCGGGAATGCTGATGCGGCGCCGCCGCGGTGATGGTGCCCGGCAGGTGCAGCCGGCCGTCGCCGGACGTGCGCCGCCGCTGCCCGGCGACACGGCCCTGCGGTGTTCGTGCCCGGGACCGCCGGCCGGCCTGACCGTCGCCGGTTCCTTTCACGACCAGCAAGCGGGCACGTGCGGGCTCGCCCGCGGATGCCATCGATGTGGCGGCCTGCCGTTCGGGCTCCGGTACGGGCGGGCTCTCGCCGGGAGAGCCGGGCACGTCCCCGGCCGATCCGTCGTGCCCGGTGTCGTCGGGCAGACCGCCGCCGGGACCGTCGGGTCCGGGGTCGGGGTCGTTGTGGCCGAGTAGGTCGTCCAGGCGGTCCTGGTCCAGGCCGGGCTCGTCGAAGGGGTTGCGGCGGCGGCGGTGCGGCAGCGCGAGACGGGCGGCGATGCGGATGTCCTCGAGTGTCACTCGCGTACGTCCCCGCCAGGCCGCGTGCGCCGCGGCGGCGCGAGCGGTGACGAGGTCCGCACGCAGGCCGTCCACGTCGAACGCGGCGCACAGCTCGGCGATCCTGGTCAGCGTCTCGTCGTCGAGCACGACACCGGCCAGCGAGCGCCGGGCGGCGGCCAGCCGGGTGCGCAGGGCTTCCTGCTCGCCGGCCCAGCGTGTGGCGAAGCCCTCCGGGTCGGCGTCGAATGCGAGCCGGCGGCGGACCGCCTGCACCCGCAGGACGGGGTCACGCGGGGCGGCGACCTCGACCGTCAGGCCGAACCGGTCGAGCAGCTGCGGGCGCAGTTCGCCCTCCTCCGGGTTCATCGTGCCGATCAACACGAACCGGGAGGCATGCTCGACCGAGACACCGTCGCGTTCGACGCTGACCCGGCCGGTCGCCGCGGCGTCGAGCAGCAGGTCGACCAGGTGGTCCGGCAGCAGGTTGACCTCGTCGACGTACAGCAGGCCACGATGGGCCCGGGCCAGCAGGCCAGGCTCGAACGCGACGACGCCGTCTCGCAGCGCGGCATCGAGCTTCAGCGATCCGGTCACCCGGTCGTCGCCGGCTCCGACGGGTAGTTCGACGAGGCGTACCGGCCGTTCGACGACGGGCGTGGGCACGTCGAACGGCCCGTCGGGGCAGACCGCCGAGGGATCGTCCGGGTCGATGGAGAACCGGTCGCCCGCATAGACCCGTACCGCCGGGAGCACCTCGGCGAGGCCGCGCACGGTAGTGGTCTTGGCAGTGCCCTTCTCCCCGCGGATCAGGACACCGCCGATGAGCGGATCGATCGCGACCAGGGTGAGGGCGAGAGTCATGTCGTCGGCGCCGACGACGGCACAAAAGGGGTACTGCGCTGGCATGTAGGGCTCCCGCTCGATCTGCCATGGCGGTCCACGACGCGGCATGCGCCGTGGATCGGATCGAGGCCGGTCTTCGGACTTCCCAGGTCAATGCCTGGATCACCGCAGCGGGCCCTGTGCCGGATTCTCACCGGCTTCCCAGATTCTCCCCGTGACCACGGTCGTGGGGCACCTCGAACCTGTGCATCACCATAGACGCCCCGGTGGCCGGGGCAAGGGCCGGTGGGCGGCTAGGGTGCATCTCCATGGAGGAGCGGGTGACCGTGGTGGGGATCGGGGCTGACGGGTGGGTGGGTCTGCCGGAGCCGTCCCGGGCGCTGGTGCGGGCGGCCGCGACGCTGCTCGGCGGGCGGCGGCACCTCGAGGCGGTGCCGCCCGTCGACGGCCAGCAGCGCGTGGCGTGGCCGTCGCCGCTGCGGGACAATCTGCCAGGTGTGCTCGCCTCCGCGCGAGGGCCGGTTGTCGTGCTGGCCTCCGGCGACCCGCTCGTGTCGGGTATCGGCACGACGCTGCTGGACGTCCTGGGCCCGGAGCGCGTGACGATCGTGCCCGGGGTCTCCTCGGTAGCCCTCGCCCGAGCACGTCTCGGATGGCCGGCTGAGTCCGTCACCACGGTCAGCCTGGTCGGCCGGGACCTACGGCTGATCGTGCCTGCGCTCTCGGCCGGGCGCCGGCTGCTCGTGCTGTCCAGCGACGAGACGACACCCGCGGCCGTGGCCGCGGTGCTGACCGGGCTCGGTTGGGGGCAGTCCAGGCTGGTCGTGCTCGGTGACCTCGGTGCCGCCGGTGAGTCGTGTACCGCGACCACCGCGGCCGGGTGGGACCTGAACGACGTGCCGCGGTTGAACGTTCTCGCCGTCGAAGTTCGCGGTGCCGGTCCGGGCTGGGCCTCGGGCGGCGTGTTGCCCGACGACGCGTTCGAGCACGGCGGGCAGATCACCAAACGTGACCTGCGGGCCAGTGCCCTGGCCCGGCTCGCGCCCGCGCCCGGTCAGCTGCTGTGGGACGTCGGCGCCGGCAGCGGCTCGATCGGTGTGGAGTGGATGCGGGCCTGGCCGACGGCACGGACGATCGCGGTGGAGCCCCGCTCCGACCGGGCCGCGCTGGTGCACCGCAACGCCGCTGCCCTCGGCGTGCCGGGTCTGTGTCTGGTCGAGGGTTCGGCGCCCGGGGCCCTGTCCGGCCTGGACCGTCCCGACGCGGTGTTCGTCGGCGGCGGGGCCACCGTCCCCGGCGTGCTGGACACCTGCTGGGATGCGCTCGGCGCAGGTGGACGGCTCGTCGTGCACGGTGTCACCGCCGAGACCGAGGCGGTGCTGCTGGAGCAGCACAGCCGGCGCGGCGGTGAACTCGTCCGCCTGCACGTCGAACGCGCCGAACCGCTCGGCGGCTTCACCGGCTGGACGCCCGCGCGGGCAGTCAGCCAGTGGTCCATCGTCAAGGGAGATCCATGACCGTCCATTTCGTCGGGGCCGGGCCCGGCGCCGCCGACCTGCTCACCCTCCGCGCGGTACGCCTGCTCGAGTCCGCCGACGTGTGCCTGTACCCGGGCACGTACCTCGACGCCGAGGTGCTGGAGCACTGCCGTGACGACGCCCGGCTGATCGACACCCAGCACCTCGACCTGGACCAGATCACCACGCACCTGGTCCAGGCACACGCCGACGGGTCCGAGGTCGTACGGCTGTGCTCCGGTGACCCGTCGCTGTACTCGGCGGTGCACGAGCAGGCACGCCGGCTCGACGCCGCCCGGGTCCCGTGGGACGTCACGCCCGGCGTGCCGGCCTATGCGGCTGCTGCCGCCGCCGTCGGCGCCGAGCTGACCGTCCCGGAGCTGGCCCAGTCGGTCGTGCTCACCCGCGCGCAGGCCCGGTCCACGGTCATGCCGTCGGGAGAGAAGCTCGCCGCGTTCGCCGCGACCGGCGCGACGCTCGCCCTGCACCTGGCGGTCACGCGTACCCGCGAGCTGGCCGCCGAACTGGCCGGCTACTACGGCCACGACTGCCCCATAGTCGTGGTGCACCGGGTGTCGCAGCCGCAGGAGCTCATCCTGCGCGGCACGCTGGCCGACATCGGCGGCCGGGTCGAGCAGGCCGGTCTGCGACAGGCAGCGGTCATCCTGGTCGGCCCGGCGCTGGCCGGGGACGTCCGTGGCGGCGAGTCGTTCCTCTACTCGGCCGGTCGCGAGCGCCGCGTGCGCGGCTGATCAGGGCACGAAGCGCGGGCTCCAGACACGTCCGGCCGCGGTGACTCGCGTCGCCGAGGCGCCGATGATCAACAGGCATTTCATGTCGATGCTGCCGGGGTCCAGTTCGCCGAGCGAGGTGACGGTGAGACTCTCCCCGGCCCGGCCGATGTCGCGGCCCACGACCACGACCGTCCGGGGGGACTTGTGCTCCAGCAGCACGGCCCGGGCCTGCGCGACCTGTTCGGTGCGTGAGCGTGAGCGCGGGTTGTAGAGGGCCAGCACCAAATCCGCCTCGGCGACAGCGCGCAGCCGCTTGACCACGACCTCCCACGGCTTGAGCCGGTCCGACAGGCTCATCACCGCGAAATCGGCCCCGATCGGCGCGCCCGCGCGCGCCGCGACCGCCTGGACGGCGGAGATCCCGGGTACGACACGGATGGCGACGCCGGCGTAGCGGGGGTCCTCCGCGGCCTCGAACACCGCCGACGCCATGCCGAAGACGCCCGCGTCACCGCCGGAGACGACCGCGACGCGCTCACCGGCGAGCGCCAGTTCGAGCGCCTGCCGGGCCCGCTCGAGCTCGACCGTGTTGCCGGAGGCGTGGCGGACGAGTCCGGGGCGCTGCGCGACGCGCTGGACGTACGGGCCGTAGCCGACGACGTGGCCGACCTCGGCGAGCACCTGCGACGCCTCGGGGGAGAGCCACCGATCGGGACCGGGGCCGAGGCCCACGACGACGACCTCGGCGCCGGGATAAGGTTCGGTGACCCTGGTGGCCGGGAGGTCGTAACGGGCCACTCCGGGCCGGGTGTCGCCGGGGACCAGCACGATCGAGAAGTACGGCACCGTGGCGGGGTCCACGTCGGCGACAGGCAGTACCCGCTCGGCGGTCATCGACGCCCGTTCGACGTACCAGGAGCCCTCGACGCGCGCGGCCTGCTCGAGCGCCGAGCGGACCTTGGTGAACGTCCGGCCCAGCTTCATGATCACCGCCCCGTCGGTGTCGGCGAGACGCCGGGCCAGCTCGGGCTCGGGCAACGTTCCCGGCAGCACGGTCAGCACGTCGGTCTGCCGGACCAGCGGCAGGGCGGTGGTGGCGGTGGCGGCGGCGAAGGCGGGCACACCGGCGACGACCTGCGTGTCGAACTCGCCGGCGAGCCGGTCGTGCAGGTACATGAACGAGCCGTAGAGCATCGGGTCGCCCTCGGCCAGCACGACCACGTCGCGGCCCGCACGAAGGTGGGCCCGCAGCCGCTCGGCGGCTTCGGCGTAGAAGTCGGCCATCGCCCCGGCGTACCCGCCCGGGTGCTCGGTGCTCTGGGTCGTCACCGGATAGACCAGCGCCTCCTCGATCACGTCGTCCGGGAACAGCCCGGCAGCGATGCGGCGCGCGTTGGACTGTTTGCCGACACCCTGGTGGTAGGCGATGACCTGGGCCGCGCCGATCAGCCGGGCGGCTTTGAGCGTGATCAGTTCGGGATCACCCGGGCCGACCCCGACGCCGGACAGCCGCCCGGTCACTCCGCCTCCCGGGCGAGGGCGTTGAGCGCGGAGGCGGCCATCGCCGAGCCGCCCCGGCGCCCGGTCACCACGAGATAGGGCACGTCGAGGCCGGGGGCGTCGGTGGCGAGGTCGATGAGCGCCTGCTTGGACTCGGCGGCGCCGATGAATCCCACCGGCGTACCGATGATCGCAGCTGGTCGTGGCGCGCCGTCGCGCAGCATCTCCAGCAGGTGGAACAGGGCCGTGGGGGCGTTGCCGAAGGCGACGACCGCGCCGGCGAGGTGGTCGGTCCACAGCGACACCGCCGCCGCCGACCGGGTCGTTGCCCACCGGTGGGCAAGCGCCGGGACCTCGGGTTCGTGCAGAAAGCAGCGGACCTCGTTGTCACGGGGCAGGCGGGCGCGGGTAACGCCGGTGGCGACCATGTGCGCGTCGGTCAGGATCGGCGCCCCCGCCTCCAGCGCCCCGCGGGCGGCGGCCACCAGGCCGGGGTGGATCACCAGGTTGCGGGTGAGGTCGGTCTGGCCGCATGCGTGGATCATCCGCACCGCGACCTTCTCGGCGTCGGCCGGCACACCCGAAAGATCGGCCTCGGCACGGATGGTGGCGAACGAGGCGTCGTAGATCGCCGCGCCGTCGGTGACGTAGTCGTAGCGGCGTGCCGGTGTGGTGAGACTCATGCGTTCTCCAGATCGGGGACGAGCAGGGTGCGGTACGGGGTGACGACGATCTCGCCGGCGCCGAGCGCGCGGATCTCCTCCAGCAGGGGAGCGTCCACTCGGCCGCCGGAAGCCGCGAGGTGCGCGGTGACGCGGCCGTCATCCTGAACGATCCTGCCCAGCGCGGGTGGAGGTGTGCTCACCCGGGTCCGCTCGGCACGGTCGAGTACGGTGCCCAGCAGCGCGGCGCCGGCGCCGGGCAGCTCGTCGACGTGCCAGGGTGAGTCCGGCCGGTCACCCGCGAGCCCGGCGAAGCGTACGGCGAGCCCGGTCAGCGCCGCGGCGGCCTCGTCCAGCCGGATGACTGGCCCCCACGCCGAGGTTCCGGCGCGTAGCTGCGCGGTGTCCGAGTCGAGCGCCACCAACCCCAGGTCCAAGTCACGGCTGACCAGATCACCGCGGCCGTCGTCAAGCACGAACAGGAACCGTCCGGTCAGCGCGGTGAGCCGGGGCTCGGCGCGCAGCCGTGCGTCGAGTCCGGCGACGACCGGGTGTAGATCGGCCCGGCCGCCACTGCGTCCGGTCAGCGGTGAGGCGAGGATGTTGCGGACCAGCTCGTGCGACGTGGACGGTACGAGCCCGGTCGCGATGACGTCGGCGACGACGGTCTCGGGCAGCCGCCCACCGTCGTGCTCGAGACCGCGCACCTGCAGGTTGGCGCGGCTGGTCAGGTGGACCGCGCCGTCGCCGTGCGCACGGGCCACCTCCACGAGTGCGCACAGCGCCGCAGTCGGCACGATCCCGCCGGGGACGCGCACCCGCACGAGCGCGCCGTCGTCGGCGATCCATGGGCGCAGCAGGCCGGGACACAGGTCGCGGCGGGTCCTCTCGGTCACGGCGACATGGTGCCAGAGCCCGTCCCCGGCGACACCGGCTGTCGGTGCTACCGTCGTGATGCCAGTCAAACTCAGCCATGAGCCAGGGAACCCGGTGCGAATCCGGGACTGACGCGCAGCGGTGAGGGTGACGGGCGGGGCACGACGCCACTGGACCCACGGTCTGGGAAGGCGCCCCGTCCGGTTGATCCCGAGTCCGAAGACCTGCTGGCCGCAGATCCGTCTGCGACACGTGCCCATCCAGGCCTCGCGCACAGGCCCCGGACGAAAGAAGACCCCGTGTCCCGATCGCACCGGATCACCGGCTCCTGACCCCGTGAGCGTCCTCGTTCACGTCGCGACCGCACTGACGGACGCCGCGTCGCCGGTGCTACGCGGGCAGGCCGAGGCAGCCGGCGCCCGACTGGCCTTCCTGCAAGCCGGCGAGCCGACGCTGACCCATGTGCTCGACCTGCTGCACGCCGAGGGCGTTCGGGAGGTTCGCCTGGAACCGGTGAGCACCGACGACCTGACTTTCGCCCGTTCGTGGGTGGGACGCGTGGCCGGCCACTGGCACCGTCAGCAGATCGACCCGCCGGTCATCCGGTTCGGCGAGCGCGCGATCACCGGGCACGAGGCGCCACTCACCTCACCGGCCTGGGACACCCTGCCGCCGTACCGCCATCATCTACTGCTGTGCCGCGGCCCGCGCTGCAGTGCCCGCGGCGCGGACGAGACCTATCGCGCGATCGTGGGCGCGCTCGTCGAGCAGCAGCTCACCGACGCCGACGTCCTCATGGCCCAGACCGGCTGCCTGTTCCCGTGCAACCACGGACCAGTCGCCGTCGTGCACCCCGACGGCACCTGGTACGGGCCGGTGCGACCCGGCGACGCGGCACGCCTCGTCGGCGAGCACCTACGCGCCGGCCGTCCGGTCGGCGACCTGCGCCTCGGCTCCCGTGTCACCGAAGGAGAAACATGACACGCATCGCCCTGCTGTCCACCTCGGACACCGACCTGCTCTCGGCGCGGGCCAGCAACGCGGACTGGTCCTGGGCCAACCCTGCCCGGCTCACCGGCGAGCGCCGCGACACCCTGACCACCGAGGCCGACGTGGTCGTTCTGCGGGTGCTCGGCTCGCCCGAGGACGTACGCGACCTCGCCGCGCTGATCCGCGGCACCGGCCGTCCCCTGGTCGTGCTCGGTGGGGAACGGACGCCGAACGCCGCGTTGATGGGGCTGTCGACCGTCCCGATCGGCGTCTGCGCCGAGGCGCACCGCTACCTCGCCGAGGGCGGCGCGGAGAACCTGCGCCAACTGCACGCCTTCCTGTCCGACACCGTGCTGCTGACCGGCGAAGGCTTCGAACCGCCGGCCGTGCTGCCCGAGTGGGGAGTCAGCCGGCAGCCGGCCCCGGACGCCCGGCCCCGCGTCGGAGTCCTGTACTACCGGGCCCACGAGGTGAGCGGCAACAACGCGTTCGCCCACGAACTCGCCGATGCCATCGACACCACCGGCGTGGCCGCCGGCGTACCGATCTACGTCTCGTCACTGCGGGCGGCGCCCGAGGAGTTGTACGCCGAACTCGCCACCCTGGACGCGATCGTCGTCACGGTCCTGGCCGCCGGCGGCGCCCGGCCCGCCACCGCGAGCGCCGGCGGCGACGACGAGTCCTGGGACGTCGAACGGCTGCGCGCCCTCGACATCCCCGTGCTGCAGGCTCTGGCGCTCACGTCCGGCAGAGCCGAGTGGGAGGCGTCCGACGAAGGCGTCACCCCGCTCGACTCCGCGACCCAGATCGCCATCCCCGAGTTCGACGGCCGCCTCATCACCGTCCCGTTCTCATTCAAGGAGGTCGACGCCGACGGCCTGCCCCGCTACGTGACCGACCCTGAGCGATGCACCCGCGTCGCGGGCATCGCCGTCAACCACGCCCGACTGCGGTATGTCCCGCCCGCCGAGCGCAAGGTGGCCCTCGTCCTGTCGGCCTACCCGACCAAGCACAGCCGCATCGGCAACGCCGTCGGCCTCGATACGCCCGTGTCGGCGATCCGATTGCTGCGCGCGATGCGAGATGCCGGCTACGACCTCGGCGCACCCGGCGCAATTCCCGGGCTCGACCCGCTGCTCCCGGTCGAGGGAGAGGATGCCGACACGACGGCCGGCAACGCGCTCATCCACGCTTTGATCGCCGCCGGTGGGCAGGACGAGGAGTGGCTCACGCAGGCTCAGCTCAGCGAGTCGCACGTGCGTATCAGCCGGGACGACTACCGGCGCTGGACTGCCGGATTGCCCGCCGCGCTGCGCGACGCCATGGCCGAGACCTGGGGCGAGGCTCCCGGCTCGCTTTTCGTCGACGACGACGGCGACATCGTGCTGGCCACCCTGCGCGCCGGTAACGTCGTCATCCTCATCCAGCCCCCGCGTGGCTTCGGCGAGAACCCGGTCGCGATCTACCACGACCCGGCCATGCCTCCGTCGCACCACTACCTGGCCGCGTACCGCTGGCTCGAACACGGCTTCGGCGCCGACGCGGTGGTGCACCTCGGCAAACACGGCTCGATGGAGTGGCTGCCGGGGAAGAACGCCGCGCTCTCAGCCGCCTGCGCCACGGACGCGGCGATCGGCAGCATGCCGTTGATCTATCCGTTCCTGGTCAACGATCCTGGCGAGGGTGCCCAAGCCAAGCGCCGCGCGCACGCCACCATCGTCGACCACCTGGTGCCGCCGATGGCACGCGCCGAAAGCTACGGCGACATCGCCAAGCTGGAGCAACTGCTCGACGAGCACGCCAACATCGCCGTGATGGACCCGGCGAAGCTGCCCGCGGTCCGCCAGCAGATCTGGACGCTGATGCAGTCCGCACAGATGCATCGCGACCTCGGCCTGGACGAACGGCCCGGCGACGAGGAGTTCGACGACTTCCTGCTGCACGTCGACGGCTGGCTGTGCGAGATCAAGGACGTACAGATCCGCGACGGATTGCACGTGCTCGGCCAGGCGCCGACCGGACAGGCACGCGTCAACCTGGTGCTCGCCGTGCTCCGCGCGACACAGGTCTGGGGCGGACAGAACCGGGCACTGCCCGGCCTGCGCGCCGCGCTGGGTCTTGCCGAGGACGCCCCGGCGGCCGACGTCGACGCCGTGGAGGCGCAGGCCCGTGCCCTGATCGAGGCGATGGAGAAGGCCGGCTGGCAGGCTGACGCGATCGACGCGCTGCACGACGACCCGGTGGTACGCGACGTCCTGCGCTTCGCCGCCGAGCAGGTCGTGCCGCGGCTGGCCGCCACCACCGACGAACTGACCAACGTCCTGCACGCGCTCGACGGCGGTTTCGTCCCGGCCGGGCCCTCCGGCTCCCCGCTGCGCGGACTGGTCAACGTCCTGCCGACCGGCCGTAACTTCTACACCGTCGACCCGCGGGCCGTTCCGTCCCGTCTGGCCTGGGAAACGGGACAGGCGATGGCCGAGTCCCTCGTCGCCCGGCACCTCGCCGAAACCGGCGAGCATCCCCGATCGGTCGGCCTCTCCGTGTGGGGCACCTCCGCGATGCGCACCTCCGGCGATGACATCGCCGAGGTGCTGGCGCTGCTGGGCGTACGCCCCATCTGGGACACGGCCTCACGCCGGCTCAACGGCCTGGAGGTGATCGGCCTCGACGAACTCGGCCGGCCCCGCATCGACGTTACCGTGCGCATCTCGGGATTCTTCCGCGACGCCTTCCCGCACGTCATCGAACTCCTCGACGACGCCGTGCAGCTCGTCGCCGGGCTCGACGAACCCGATGAGCGCAACTACGTGCGGGCACACACCCGCCACGACCTCGCCGAGCACGGCGACCAGCGGCGGGCCACCACGCGGATCTTCGGTTCGAAGCCCGGATCGTACGGCGCCGGCATCCTCCAGGTCGTCGAGTCCGGCACCTGGCGCGACGACGCCGACCTGGCCGCCGTCTACACCGCCTGGGGCGGCTTCGCCTACGGCCGCGGCCTCGACGGCATCGCGGCAACCGACGACATGCGAACCAACTACCGGCGCATCGCCGTCGCCGCGAAGAACATCGACTCCCGCGAGCACGACATCGCCGACTCCGACGACTACTTCCAATACCACGGCGGCATGATCGCCACGGTCCGCGCGCTGACCGGCGCCGAACCCAGGGCGTACGTCGGTGACTCCACCACGCCGGACGCCGTACGCACCCGCAGCCTGCAGGAAGAGACCAACCGCGTCTTCCGCTCGCGGGTGGTCAACCCGCGCTGGATCGCGGCGATGCAGCGCCACGGCTACAAGGGAGCGTTCGAGCTCGCCGCCACCGTGGACTACCTCTACGGCTTCGACGCCACCGCCGGTGTCGTCCACGACTGGATGTACGAGTCGCTGGCCCGCGAATACGTCCTCGACGAGACGAACCAGCAGTTCATGCGCCGCGCGAACCCCTGGGCACTGCGCGGCATCGTGGAACGGCTGAACGAGGCCGCCGACCGTGGACTGTGGGCCGAACCGGACGCCGAGGTCATGGCGGAGATGGCCCGCGTGTACCTCGAGGTCGAGGGAGACCTGGAGGATCAGGCGTGACACGGCGCCTCACCCTGGTGGGCCTCGGCCCGGGCGACCCCGAACTGGTCACGGCCCAGGCCGTCCGGGCACTCAACGAGGCCGACTACTTCCTTGTCGCCGACAAGACCGGACAGCACCCGGGCACGGCCGACCTCATCGCGATGCGAGAGGCGATCTGCGCCCGGCACGTCACCGGCGCCTGGCGGCTCGTGCACGTACCCGACCCGGAACGCGACCGTGCCGACCCGGCCGACTACACCGGCGCGGTACGCGACTGGCACGAGGCACGGGCCCAGGCGTTCGAGCAGGCATTGCTGGACAACCCGGGAGACGCCGCAGTGCTCGTCTGGGGTGATCCGGCCCTGTACGACTCGGCGATCCGTGTGGCCGACCGCATCGCCGAACGCGCACGGGTCGACATCACCGTGGACGTCGTACCCGGCCTCAGCAGCATCCAACTGCTGGCGGCACACCACCGGCTCGTCCTCAACACAATCGGTGGCCCGATCACCATCACGACCGGTCGCCGCCTGCTCCACGACGCGGCGACACACGACAACCTCGTCGTCCTGCTCGACGGGGCATTGACCTGTCGCCAGCTCCCCGGACTGTCGGCCTGGCAGATCTGGTGGGGCGCGAACCTCGGCTCGTCCGACGAGCAACTGGTGGCCGGCAACCTTGACGAGGTCGCCGACCGGATCTGGTCCCGGCGGACGGCGGCGAAACAGAGCCGCGGCTGGGTCATGGACACGTATTTGTTGCGCCGGGCCGGCAGCCTCGAGCGGCGATCCTGAGAATCACATCCTTTGACCCACCGATGATCACCCAGCCGCGAACGCACTCCTGCGATCGCTGGCCGCAACCCGTTACCGTGCGTGCCGCTCTAGCGCCTTGCGCCGAGCCCTGAGCGCGAGCGTAGTGTGGCGCGCGGTGGCCACTGCGCGGCTGAATCAGCTCGCGGTGCAGGTAGGTGTCGGTGTGGTGGGTGTACTGGTGGTGGAGCCGAGGAAACCGAAGGTGGTGCTGGCGCCTGGGGCGAGGCTGCCGTTGTAGCTGACGTTGCGGGCGGTCACCGCGGATCCCTGATTGGTGACTGTCGCATTCCACGCCTGGGTGACCGTCTGCCCCGCGGGGTAGGTCCAGGTCACGGTCCAGCCGTTGATCGCCGTGCCGCCCGCGGTGACCCGCACCTCGCCCTGGAAGCCGCCCGACCACTGGCTGGTCACCGTGTACGTGGCGGCACAGCCGCCTCCGCCAGTCGGCGGTGGGGTGGTCGGCGGGGGCGTGGTCGACCCGCCCCAACCGGTGGTCGAGTCGAGCCAGGCAGCGCGGCGCAGCATCCAGTCCCGCATGAACTGGACCTGCCCCTGCCAAGTCGGTGAAGTCGGCGTGACGAAGGGCCCGATCATCCGGGTGCTCAGGTTGGGCCAGCGCTGGAAGTTGCGCTGTGCCCCGTTGGTCAGCGGACCGGTGAGGGCGTTGATTCGGGACTGCAACGATGCGTCGGACAGTGGGCCACGGCGCAGCGTCTGCCAGCGCAGCCGCACCTCGTTGACGAAGGCCGGGTCACGCATCAGCTGCGTGTACCAGTCGTTGGCCACCGGTTGGCGGATCTGCTGGTACTGCCAGCCGGATGTCTGGTCGTTCTGGAAAAAGCCGCCCACACCGAAGGTGAGGTTGTAGTCCCAGAGCGGGCCAGCGGAGATCTTGGTGTCGCGGTCCTTGTAGAAGTACGCGCTGCGGATGTACGAGTCCATCTCCCGGCTCAGCTCGTTGATGATGAGCTGGTCTATGAAGGAGGGCACGTCGATGTACGCCCGGTAGCCGGTGACCGGGTCGGCGAAGTTCGGTGCCCGCAGGACGTTGTGGAATTCCTGAAGATGGTTACGCAACCAGTCGCGTTGCTCTGGTTGCAGGGGGGACGGATCGGTGACCTCAAGGTAGTTCCAGCAGCTTGCCGCCGGCCCGGTGCAGGGCAGGATCGGCTCCTCGGCGAGCTGGGCGACGCGGGGCAGCGGGAGGTGGCCAGGCGGTACGCCGCCGCGTGGGAGTCCGGCGACGTCGAGACGATCGTTGCGATGCTGACGGAGGACGCGCGGTACTCGATGCCGCCGCTGACCGTCTGGTACGAGGGCCGTGAGCAGCTCCGCGGCTTCCTGACCGAGGTGACGGGCGGGCGGAGGTGGCGGTTCCTGCCGACGAGTGCCAACGGGCAGCTCGCGTTCGGGACGTACCTCTGGAACGACGCGGCTGCCGCCTACCTGCCGGCGGGGCTGGACCTGCTCGTGCTGCGGGGGCGCCGGGTGGCCGAGGTCGTCTCGTTCCTCGACGTGCCCCTGCCCGACTTCGACCTGCCAGATCGGCTGCCGGGAAGGAAGTCGCAGACGGGCCTGCACCTGTAGTGCACGCGGCCAGCGCGTCGCCTCGGCGAGGTCCGGACCGCTCGGCGTGGCTGGTTTCGGCGGTTGTGGGGGAGGGGCAAGGATAGGAACCGACGACAACCCCTCCGGAGGGACGGCTCTCGTGGAAGTTACCGGCTTCTTCACCGCGATCATCATCGGTCTGGTCATCGGCGCACTCGGCCGCCTGGTGGTGCCGGGCAAGCAGAACATCCCGATCTGGCTGACCCTGCTCATCGGTGTGGTCGCTGCGATCCTCGGCACCCTCGTCGCCGGTGCGCTCGGTGTCGACGACACCCGCGGTATCGACTGGATCGAACTGGCCATCCAGGTCGCCTTCGCCGCGATCGGCGTGGCGCTCGCGGCAGGCGCGTACGGCCGGCGCCGTATTCGCTGACCGCTCCCGGCACGACGGCGGCCCACCCCGGCGCGGGGTGGGCCGCCGTCGTGCCGTCCACCTGTCGTTCAACTGGAATTCGTATGTTCTTCACAGCCGGCTCTGAGGTTGACCTGATTACCTCCCTTTCGTCCTAGCCGTTTGCAGATGGGCGACGAGAGATGCGAAACCCCCTTCGACGACGAGGTGTACCGCCCGATCCCACCGGGGACGGCCCGCCGGGGCCGGTCCCGCCGGAGCATCCGGCGCTGCGGGTCGCGAATGATCAGGCCGGTCACGCGTTGCGGGCGCCGAGCAGGCTGCACGCCTTCAACCGGTACGAGATCAAGTACGTGATGCCGTACGCCGTGGTGCCGGAGCTACGCGAGGCCCTCGCTCGCCGGCTCGATCTCGACGCCTACGCCGCCGGTGGCGGCTACGGAGTGTGGAGCGTCTACTACGACACGCCTGACCTGCGCTTCTACTGGGAGAAGATCGAGGGACTACGGTTCCGGCGCAAGCTGCGGCTTCGACACTACGGCGACCGGTTCCGAATCGACGACGACAGTCCGGTGTTCGTGGAGATCAAGCAGCGGGTCAACCGGGTCACGCAGAAGCGGCGGGTGGAGTTGCCCTACCGGCTCGCCAGGGATCTGTGCGACCGCCGGATGGCGGTCGACCACGACCCCGGGCAGGGGGCGTTCCTCGATGAGGTTCTCGACCTTCTCTGCCGGCTGGATCTGCGGGCCGTGGCGATGACCGGCTATCAGCGGGAGGCGTTCATCGGCCGGGACGCCGACTCCGGCCTGCGGGTGACGATCGACCACCGGGTGCGGGGGCGGGACCGGGACTTCCATCTCGGGGCGGACGTCGAGAACCGTCTCATCGTCCCGGCCCGGCTGGCCGTGGTGGAACTCAAGGCCGACGAGCGGGTTCCTCGCTGGCTCACCGACCTGACCGCCCAGATGAACATGTCCGTGGTGCGGGTTTCCAAGTACTGCCAGAGTGTCGAGGCGTTCGGTCGTGCGCCTCGCTCGATCTTTCATGTTGCCGACGACGACGCCGGTGCCCTGGTGCCGGCCGCCAACCGAAGTGAGGCGTGACAATGCCGTTCGATGTTCAGGATCTGTCCGGCACGTTCAGCATCGGCGACATCGCCATCGCGCTGTCGCTGTCGTTCGTGCTCAGTGCGATGATTGGCTGGGTCTACCGGTTCACCCACCGAAACGTCTCCTACAGCCAGTCCTACGTCCAGACACTGGTCATCCTGGGCATGCTGATCGCATTGATCATGCTGGTGGTGGGGTCGAACATCGCGCGGGCGTTCGCGCTGGTGGGGGCGTTGTCCGTGGTGCGGTTCCGTAACGCGATCAAGGAAACCCGCGACGTCGGCTTCATCTTCCTGGTGATGGGCGTCGGCATGGCCGCCGGTACCCGCTTCTACACGCTCGCGATCGTCGCTGCGGTGGCGATCAGCCTGATCATCGTGGTGATGTACCGGTTCAACTGGTTCGCATCGAGTGTCCAGCGGCAGGTGGTCAAGGTCCAGGTGCCGCCGGACGGCAACTACACCGCGAGCGTCCAGGACGTGCTCATCGCACACACCAGCGAGTTCGAACTGGTCAGCATGGAGTCCATCCGGGGCGGCGCGCTGACCGAGCTCATGTACACGGTCCGGTTGAAGAAGGGCCACGAGCCGGGTGACCTCATCAACGCCCTCGGTGAGCGTACCGGTGGCCAGCGGGTGACCGTCCTGACCGGCTACGACCAGACGGACCTGTGATGCCACGGTTTGCGATTCCGGAGTCGTCCGCGCCCCCACCGACGCCCCCGCCGGCTCGACGGCGACTGCGGCACCGGGTTCCGATCCGGGTGCGGCACTACTGGAAGCTGCTCGTGACGTGTGCCGCGTTCGTGGTCATCTGCGCGGTGGTGTTCAGCACCGTGCGGGTCGCGCCGCTGGTCGTCAGCAGCAGCGACCAGACCGCCGACGAGGTCACGCAGGATATCGCCGGCGCGGTCGACCTCTTCGACGCCGGGGTCGCCCACACGATCACGCTCACCTACCGGGAGAAGGACTACCAGGAGATCCTGGACGACTACTGGGACGACGGTGAGAAGACCTGGCTCGAGGCGGACCTCACGATCGACGGCGCCACCATCCCCAGCGTCGGTATCCGGCTCAAGGGCAACTCGACACTCTCCGGCCTGACCCGCAATGGTGAGTCCCGGCGTGCCGGGGCGGGCCGCGGCGGGTTGCCCGGCGGCGGGCAGATGGCCGGGCCTGGTGGTGCGCAGCCCGGTGGTGCTGGACCGGGCGGGTTCGGGCGGTCCTCCCTCAAGGCGGAGGAACCGGAGAACCTGCCCTGGCTGGTTCGCTTCGACGAGTTCATCGACGGACGCCGCTATCAGGGGCACCGTGAGGTGACGTTGCGGGTGGCGGGCATGGGTGGCGGCGGCGGCACGACGGTTCTCAACGAGGCCGTCGCGCTGGGGGCGCTCGCGGCCGCCGAGGTGGATGCGCAGCGTTACGCATACTCCAGCTTCACCGTGAACGACCGGCCGACCACCACCCGCCTCGTGGTCGAACATCCGGACGAGACCTTCGCCGACGCGGTGGGCGAGTCCGGTGTTCTGTACAAGAGCATATCGACCAGTCAGTTCACGGACCAGGGCGATGATCCCATCGACTACGCCGACGACTTCAAGCAGATCACCCTGAAGGGCAGCCAGGATCTACAGCCAGTCATCAAGCTGATCAAATGGGTCCAGGAGAGCAGCGACGCCGACTTCGACGCGCACCTCGCCGATCATGTCGACGTGACGTCGTTCGCTCGTTACGTGGCCGCGCAGAACCTGCTGCTCAACTTCGACGACATGTCCGGGCCGGGCCGGAACTACTACCTGTGGTACGACCTGAAGACGAAGAAGTTTTCCGTCATCGGCTGGGACTACAACCTCACCTTCTCCGGTGAGGCCACCCAGGGGCCGCATGACGCGGGCCGGATGGGTGGCCGGTCGCCGCAGGATGGTGCGGCCGGCGATCAGCCCCCGGCCGGTATGGATCGACCCGGCGCCGGGCAGTTCCCGGACGGCGGCGACGGTGAGGGGGGCCGGGCGCGGGGGATGATGAGCGGGCACAAGCTCAAGGAACGCTTCCTCGCCAGCGCGGCCTTCAAGACGGTGTACGAGGATGCCTATCGCGAGCTGTACCAGAAGATCTACGCGCAGAACGGCGCGCAGAAGGCGCTCGACGAGATCGTCGCCGTGCTGCCGACGGTCGGCGGCTACCAGGCGCAGACCACCGACACGGCAGTCGAGCAGCTCCGCGCTCTGATCGGGCGGCGCAGCGACCACCTCGCGACCGATGCGGTGATCACTGCCGGATGAGGCGGCCGGGCATGAACGAGCCGGTCGGCGGCGTGCGTGGAGGCATGTCGCCGACCGGCTCCGCCGGGTTCCCGCGGTGCCGGCACCTGCGGGGGCCGGATCAGGCCGGCACGTTACCGTTGAGGTAAGCGTTGATCTGGTCGATCTCCAACGCGTTGAAGATCTCGGGTTGATCCGCAGCCTGGTTGGAGTTGATGATCCGCTTGAACAGGTTGTAGTGGGCCATCGACCGCAGGCCGATGACGCGGTTGGGGGTTACCAGGTAGCCGGTACCGCCGGTGCTCCAGATCAGATACATCAGTCCGTCCTTGGTGACAATCTCGGGTGGAGTTCCGGGCGCCCCGGCATACGGGGCGCCCTTGAGAACCGACTCGGGGTCAACTCGCTGTCCGTTCGGCTGGAATATTTCAAGGTGCAGGTGCGGGCCGGTCGAGTGACCGGTGGATCCCACGTTGCCGATGTGCTGGCCGGCAGCGACCTGCGTGCCTGTCCCGACCCTGGGAGTCTCCCGCATGTGCCCGTAGACACTCCGCCAACCATCGGCGTGGGTGATGACGGCGTGGTGACCGAGGCCGCTCGCGCTGTAAGAAACACCGGTCACCGTACCCGCCGCAATCGAGCGGATGGGATAACCGAGGATTCCCGAGTAGCTGTAGTCGGTTCCGTTGTGCATCCTGGACACGCCGGTGATGGGGTCCGTGCGTGGTCCGAACGTGGACGTGATGGGCACCCACTTGTCGAACGGCCGGTTCCACCTCGGAGTAGCGCCGTAGGCGGCCTCCGCGAGCCATGCCTCCGGAATGACGCCGGCGGCGAGCGCCGCAGTGACCAGGCCGAGCAGGCGACGGCGGTTGACGCCACGGGACGCCAGGTCGTCCCCCGGGCATGGTTCGTCGATTGCCTGCATCCGGCTCCCTGCTCCCGCTATCAGTCGACATCTAAGGACATGGATCTTAGGGGGCTCGGCTCGGCGGCTGTCAAGAGCCGGTCGGGCCGTCGCAAGCCGGAGTGGCACCGGTCGTCGGGTCGTCCACGTCCCACCGGGTCTCGTGCGCGTTGGACCGCGTGTGCGGCGGGCTGTCCGATTCGGCCATGGTGTGCGACAGGGCGCTCTGCCCGAATATCCTCCGGTCCACCCCGACGCCGTTGACGGCTGCCCGCGCTGCGACGTTCACTCGTCCTCCCGCAGCACCACCACCCCCCGGGCCGAAAGCCGCAGCGGCGCGCCGGGGTCGACCCGGTCTCCGGTGAGCAGGTCGACCCCGCCGGAGCGGGCGGCCACCTCGACCGGCTCGGACCGGTGGTTGAGCAGGAACAGCAGCCGGGCTCCGTCGGGGGTGACCCGAGTGGCCGACTCCAGACCCGGCAGGTCCGAAGCGGGGCCGAGCAGGTCGTGGCGGGCCAGCACCTGGCGCACCACCCAGGACACGCCGGTCCCGTCCAGGCCTGCGCCTACGTACCATCCGTGCCCGGCACCGAAGGTGTTGCGCGTCACTGCGGGGGTGCCGGCGTAGAAGTCGGCCCGGTAGGTGCCGATCACCTCCGCGCTCTGCGGAACGATTAGTTCGAACAGCAACCGGGCCTCGACCTCGAGCCGATCGTCGCTGCCGAGACGGACCGGGTTGACCACGTCGGGGCCGCGGGCGTCCCACTCGTCGACCCGTATCCCCATCAGCTCGCCGAGTGGCCCGGGTACGTCGGCCAGGAACGCGTTGTCGTTCTCGTCCACCCGGCCCGACAGGAACGTGGTCAGCACCGACCCGCCGCGGGCAGCGACCGCCTCCAGCCGGCGCGGCAGATCGCCCTTGAGCATGTGCAGCACCGGCGCGACGACGACGTCGTAGCGGGACAGGTCCGCGGTCACCGGGACGACGTCGAGGTCTGCCCCTGCGTCCCACAGCGCACGGTGGTACCGCTGCACCACCTCCAGGTACCGGACGAGTCGCGACGGCCCGTCGGAGATCTCCAGCGCCCACCAGCTGTCCCAGTCGAACAGCAACGCGACCCGGGCCGGGGTCCGGGCGCCCAGCGAGGCCGCGCCGAGCCGGTCCAGTTCGGCGCCCAGCTCGGCGACCTCGCGAAACACCCGGGTGTCCGAGCGGCCGGCGTGGCCGATGACCGCGCCGTGGTACTTCTCGCAGGCACCCCGCGCGGCGCGGAGCTGGAAGAACAGCACCGCGTCGGCGCCGTGGGCCACCGCCTGCCAGCTCCACAACCGCAGCAGGCCGGGTCGCTTCAGCGGATTGACGTCGCGGCAGGCGGTGCTGCTCGGCGTTTGTTCCATCAGCCAGAACGGCTGGCCGTCCTTGAGTCCACGCATGAGGTCGTGTGCCAGTGCCATCCGGGCGGCCGAGTCGTCGTCGGGCGGGTAGTTGTCCCAGGAGGCGAAGTCCAGTTCCGGCGCCCAGCGGTGATAGTCGATCGGGCGGTACAGGCCCATGAAGTTGGTGGTGACCGGGATGTCCGGGCTGTACTCCCGGATGGCGGATTTCTCGTCGCGGAAGTTGGCCAGCATCGCGTCGGAGGTGAACCGCAGATAGTCCAGCGTGATGCCGGCGAAGGCGGTGTGGTCCGGCCCGCGCCAGTGCTCGGTCAGCGCCGACGGCGCCTCGATCTGGTCCCAGTCGGTGAAGGTGTGCGACCAGAAGGTGGTGTACCAGGCGGAGTTCAACTCGTCGATCGTTCGGTAGCGCTGGCGTAACCAGCTGCGGAAGCCGGCCGCGCAGAGGTCGCAGTAGCAGGCGCCGCCGTATTCGTTTCCCACGTGCCAGGCGGCGATCGCCGGGTTGCCGGCGTAGCGACGGGCGATCCGGCGGGCCAGCTCGGCGGAGAGACGGCGGAACACGGGGGAACTGGGGCAGGAGTTGTGCCGCTGCCCGAACCGGTGGCGGCGGCCCTCGAAGTCGGTGCGGGTCACCTCCGGGTGTGCCCTGGCCAGCCAGGGCGGATGCGCCGCTGTCCCGGTGGCCAGGCAGATGCTCCGCCCCTCGGCGGAGGCCCGGTCGACTATCCGGTCCAGCAGCGTGAAGTCGTAGACGTCCTCGGCCGGCTGGACGAGCGCCCAGTCGAACACCCCCAGCGTGACGAGGTCGATCCGGGCGGCGTCGAACAGCCGGTAATCCTGCTGCCACACGTCCTCGGGCCACTGCTCGGGGTTGTAGTCTCCACCGAAGAGAATCTTGCGGGTGACGGGAAGGCTCATGGGGTGAATCCGTCCGTCGATAACTTCCGGTAAGCGCGTGCCATCTTTCCGAAAAGTCATGAGCATCGCTACCGGGGTGCCCGTGAACCGATCGGTCATTTCCTGGCGCGGCCCGGCCCACGGAAGGGTCGGGAAGTGCCTGTACCGGGCGGGAGTCAGTATGGGGG
>NZ_LEKG01000084.1:0-30961 GCF_001029515.1 Micromonospora sp. RV43
CGCCCCCGCCGGGCCCGACCACGCCGCCGCCCGGCCCGACCACACCCCCGCCCGGCACCGGCGCCTGCTCGGTGAGCATCGAGCTGAACGCCTGGAACAACGGGCTGACCGAGAACATCACCATCAGCAACACCGGTTCGGCCGCGGTGAACGGCTGGTCGCTGACGTTCACGCTGCCCGGCGGCCAGACCATCACCTCGGGCTGGAACGCCTCCTACTCCCCCGCCTCGGGTCAGGTGACCGCGCGCAACCTCGCGTACAACGCGGTCATCCCGGCTCGCGGCTCGACCACCATCGGCTTCCAGGCCACGCACACCGGCAACACCGCCCGGCCCGGCTCGTTCAGCCTCAACGGCGCACCCTGCACACTCGCCTGACCGGCACCGCACACTCCGGCGTTTCTTCCCACGGCGCCGGGGACGGCCCCGCGACCCGAGAGGTCGCGGGGCCGTTTCACGCGTACGCCATGCACACCTCGGCATAACGTTGAACCGAATGGTTCAGTGTCGTACGGTGAACCTCGTGGTTCAGCAAGAGACGCTCGACCGGGTTTTCGCCAGCCTGGCCGACCCCACCCGACGCGACATCCTGATCCGGCTGGGCGCAGGCCCGGCCACCATCAGCGAGCTCACCGAGCCCACCGGGATGAGCCTCACCGGCATGCGCAAGCACGTCCGGGCGCTGGAGGACGCGGGCCTCGTGGTGACGCGCAAGGTCGGCCGGTCCCGGCAGTGCCGGCTCAGCGAGGCGCCGCTGGACTCGGCCATGGCCTGGATCGCCTTCTACCGACGTCTCTGGGCCCGTCGCCTCGACGGCCTCGACGCCTACCTCACACTCACCACGGAGGACCACGACCATGACGCTCCACATGCGAGTGACACGACACCTTCCGGGCACCCCTGACGAGGCGTTCGACGCCTACACTGACGCCGGCAAACAGAAGATCTGGTTCGGCATCCTCGACGAGCAGCCCGGCATCGTGGAGATCGACGTCGACCTGCGGGTCGGCGGGAAGCAGACCGCCGTCTGGGGCCCCTCCCCCGACATGCTGTTCCGCGAGACGCAGACGTTCCTGGAGATCGACCGCCCGCACCGGCTGGTCACCGAGTCGACTGGTACCGGCCCGGACGGCACGACCATGACCACGCGCATCGAGGTCACCTTCGAGGCGAAGGACGGCGGCACGCTGATGACTGTGGTGCAGAGCGGCTTCCCGACCCCGCAGCTGCGCGACTTCTTCGTCGGCGAGGTCTGGACCGGGGCGTTCGCCCGCATCGAGGCGTACCTGATCCGAGAGCACGCAGAGGAGACCTCCCGTGGCTGACCTGTCCCGCACCGCCGTCGTCGCGCTCGCCACCGCCGTCGCGGTGGTCGTCAACCTGATCGTGTACGCGATCGGCCGGGCGGCCGGTGGCAGCTTCCTGTTCACCGCCGACGGCCGGCGGGTCGAGGTCGACGCGGTGACCGTCGCGGGCTTCAGCGCGCTGCCGCTGGCGCTCGGGCTCACCGCCGTCGCCCTGCTGGCGTCCCGGTTCGCCTGGGTGGTCCGGGCGGCGCTGATCATCGGCCCGGCGCTCGCGGTGCTCACGATCGCCACCATGACGCTGCCCGCGGACCTGGACACCACCAGCAAGATCACGCTCGCGGCGTGCCACCTCACGCTCGCCCCGATCATCGTCGTCGCGGTGACCGCCCTCGGCCGGCGCGCGCGCCGCGCCACCGCGGGCCCGGTCGCCGCCTGACGCCGGGCACGGGGCGCCGCCCGGGGGACCGACCCGCGCCGTCACGGAGTGTGGTCGGGTAGACAGCCACCGCCGGCCCTTTTTGCCGACACCGCGTTGTTAACATGACGACATGGTGTCGACAAGTTTGAGAGGTGGCGGCTGATGTTCCTGGCCATTCGTGAGCTGGGGTTCGCGCGGCTGCGATTCGCCCTGATGGGGGCCGTGATCGCGCTGATCTCGGTGCTGATGGTGATGCTGTCCGGCCTGTCCGTCGGGCTGGTCCGGGACGGCGTCTCCGGCCTGCAGAACCTGCCGGTCACCTCGTTCGCCTTCGCCCACGGCGTGCAGCACGACTCGGCGTTCTCGCGCAGCGTGGTGGACGCCTCGGCGGTGGACACCTGGCGCGACCAGCCGGGCGTGGCCGAGGCGACCCCGTTCGGCAACACGCTCGTCAACGGGCGGACCGACGGTGGCACCGAGGTCGACCTCGCGCTGTTCGGCGTCGAGACCGGCTCGTTCCTGTCCCCCGCCGTCAGCGAGGGCGACCGGCTCGGCCCGGCGGACGGGATCGTGGTGAGCCCCACCGCCATCGACGCGGGCCTGCGCGTCGGCGACACCGTGACTGTGGACCGGCTGGGCACGCGGCTGCGCGTCGTCGGCGTCACCGAGCAGCAGGACACGTTCGGCCACGTCGACGTGGCGTACGTGCCGCTGGCGACGTGGCAGGCGGTCAAGTCCGGCACCCCGGCCGGCGCGCAGGTGCCGGCGCAGGCGACCCAGGAGATCACCGCCGTCGCGGTCCGCGCGACCGGCGGCGGCTCGGTGGACCTGGCCGCGGGCGACAAGGCCGCGGGCACGGAGAGCCTGACGCTCGACGAGTCGTACGGCGCCTCGCCCGGCTACACCGCCGAGACGACCACGCTCCAGTTGATCCAGGGCTTCCTCTACGCCATCTCGGCGCTCGTGGCCGGCGCGTTCTTCGCGGTCTGGGCGATCCAGCGCAAGCAGGAGGTCGCCGTGCTGCGGGCGCTGGGCGCCTCGACCGGCTGGGTGCTGCGCGACGCGCTCACCCAGGCACTGATCCTGCTGGCCCTCGCCATCGCCGTCGGCATGGGGATCGGCCTCGGCCTCGGCGCGCTGATCTCCGGCGGCAACGTTCCGTTCGCGCTGCACCCGCAGAGCATCGCCGCCGCCGCGGCCGGGCTGCTCGTGCTCGGCCTGGTCGGCGCGGCAGCCGCCGTCGTCCGCCTCACCTCCATCGACCCGGCGACCGCCCTGGGAGGCAACCGATGAGCAGCCGGACCACACCGTCACTCTCGACGCCGGGCACCGCTGGAGCCGGCCTCGGCCTGGTCATGCGCGGCGTCCACCTGCGGCACGGCGACGGCGCGGAGACCGTGCACGCGCTGGACGACGTCGACCTGACCGTCGCGCCCGGTGAGCTGGCCGCGATCGTCGGACCGTCCGGCGCGGGCAAGTCCAGCCTGCTCGCCGTGGCCGGCGGGCTGGCCCGCCCCGATCAGGGCACCGTCACGGTGGCCGGGCACGACATGACCGTGTCCAGCCGCCGGGCGCGCACCGAGCTGCGCCGCCGGCACGTGGGGTTCGTGTTCCAGTCGGGCAACCTGCTGCCCGCGCTGACCGCCGCCGACCAGCTGCGCCTGCCGCTGCGGCTGGGCGGGCGACGGGAACGGTCCGGACGCGACCCGCTGGAGATGCTCGCGCACGTCGGCCTGGCCGGTAAGGCCGACCGCCGGCCGCACCAGCTCTCCGGCGGCGAGCGCCAGCGCGTCGGCATCGCCCGGGCGCTGATGACCGAGCCGTCGGTGCTGCTGGTGGACGAGCCGACGGCGGCGCTGGACCGGGCCCGCAGCCACGACATCGTCCAGCTGCTCGCCCAGGAGGCGCGGGAGCGCTCGGTGGCCGTCGTGATGGTCACTCACGATCACGACGTGCTGCAATACTGTGACACCATCTACGAGATGATCGACGGCAAGCTCGCCACGAGCAGCTGACCGCGACGAGCAGGGAGCGACGCGGACCGGACACGGGCGGCGGGAGACACGGGGAGGTCGCTGTGCCGAAGATCCAAGCCTCTACCGTCGCGGAACACCGGGCCGCGCAGCGGGCGGCGTTGCTCGACGCCGCCCGCGCCCTGCTCTCCGAGCACCCGGAGCAGATTCCGAGCCTGGCCGACGTGGCCCGGCACGCCGGGCTGGCCCGCTCCAGCGCGTACTCGTACTTCAAGTCCCGCACCGACATGTTCGACGTGCTGGTCGCCGACACGTTCCCCCGGTGGTCGGCCTTCGTCGAGAAGCAGATGGCCGAGGCCCGCACGCCGGGGGCGAGGATCCTGGCGTACGTCGAGGCCAACCTGCAACTGGTTGCCCGGGGCGACCACGCGCTGGCCCGGGCACTGGCGTCGGCGGGCAACAGCGAGGTGCTGGCGACCTCCAGCCGGCTGCTGCATGACAGCCTCGAGGCGCCGTTGCGCGCCGCGCTCACCGAACACGGGGCGAGCGACCCGGACCGGATGGCGGAGCTCGTCCAGTCGGTCGTCTACGCCCTGAGCCGCATGATCGAGAACGGTCTCGACCTTCCGGCGGCCAGGGGCCTCGCCCGCGAGCTGCTCACGCCGTACCTGCGCCCGGACGCCAGCTGACCACCCGCCTCTGAGATCCGGCGCGGCGCGACGGCGTCCGGGCACCGCCACACCTGCTGAACAACGACGGCCCGGGTCGTCGCCGGCAGCCGCACCACGCGTGCGCGCACGGGCGACGACCCGGGTCGGCGCATGTCCGGACCCGGCACCCGGGGACGCGCCGGCGCTGCCGGCGGGCGTCCGCCGACGCGGGCCGGAGCGGCCGTCCGAACGATCGGCACGGGCCTCCGACCGGCGATGGGCGGCCGGCACTGTCGTCCGAGCAGGAGGAACCGAACGATCGGCCGCCGCATCGACGGTCGTCATCGGTCAGCGTTCCGCCTAGTGGAACAGCAGCTCAGAGGCGGTACGGGGAACTAAGTTACTGATCAGTAGCCCGTTGACGGCATGTGAACCCGGCCCTACCGTTCCACTCAATCGAACGGCGTACGGTTCATCCGAACGCTCTCGGCCTCGCCGAGTGCGGCCCGAAACAGGAAGTCCGAGGCATGCCTGACGACAAGCTTCTCGCTCTTCTCTCCCCCACCAGGCTCGGTCGCCTCACCCTGCGGAACCGGGTCTTCGTCCCCGGCCACACCACCAACTTCGGACTGAACAATGTGCCCACCCGTCGCCACGTCGCCTACCACGCGGAGCGGGCGCGCGGCGGTGTCGGCCTGATCATCACCGAGGCGATCCGCGTGCACCCCACGAGCGCGGGCCGCAGCATCAGCCTCGGCAGCTTCGACGACTCGTCGATCCCGGCGTACGCGGCGGTGACCGAGGCCGTGCACGAGCACGGGGCACGCATGTTCGCCCAGATCATGCACGCCGGACGGCAGGCCAACGGCGACGCGACCCGTACCGCCGCCTGGTCCTCGTCGCCGGTGCCGTGGGCGGCCGGCTCGCACGTGCCGCACGCGATGGGACGCCGGGACATCGCCGTCGTCGTCGCCGCGTTCGCCGCCGCCGCGCGGCGGATGCGCGAGGCCGGCTTCGACGGCCTGGAGGTGCACGCCGGCCACGGCCACCTGCTCCAGCAGTTCCTCTCCCCGCACACGAACACCCGCGACGACGCGTACGGCGGCAGCCTCGACAACCGGATGCGCCTGACCCGCGAGGTGCTGACCGCGGTGCTCGCCGCCGCCCCCGAGCTGCCCGTCGGGCTGCGGGTCAGCGCCGACGAGTTCCTGCCCGGCGGCCTCGACCCGGCCGCGGTGCTGGAGATCGTCGGAAAGCTGCGCGCCGAGTTCCCCCTCGCCTACGTGCACGTCAGCCACTCCGCCTACCACGGCAGCTGGTCGCTCGCGACCCAGATGGCGGACATGAGCTTCGGCCACGCCCCGTTCCGGCACCACGCGGCGCTGTTCAAGCGCGAGTTCCCGGACCTGCCGGTGCTCGCGGTGTGCCGGCTGGACAGCCTGCCGGAGGCCGCCGAACTCGTCGCCGCGGGCGAGGCCGACCTGGTCGGCCTGGCCCGCCCGCACATCGCCGACCCGCACCTGGTGCGCAAGGCCGAACAGGGCCGCCAGCACGAGGTACGCGCCTGCCTGGCCTGCAACCAGGGCTGCATCGGCCGGCTGGAGACCAGCCTGCCCATCTCCTGCGTGGTGAACCCGGAGGTCGGCGCCGAGCGGGAGTGGGCCGACGCCTGGCCGGAGCTGCCCGGACCGTCCGGCGCGCGGGACGTCCTGGTCGTCGGCGGCGGTCCGGCCGGCCTGGAGGCGGCGCTCTCCGCGCACCGGGCCGGGCACCGGGTGACAGTTGTCGAGGCACGCGACCGGCTCGGCGGGCAGGTCGAGGTGGCCGCGCGCGTACCCGGCCGGGAGCGGCTCGGTCTGCTCACCCGCGACCTGGCCCGCGACGTGGCTGCCGCCGGCATCCCGGTCCGGCTCGGCCACCGCGCCGGCGTCGCGGACGTGCTGTCCGGCGGCTACCAGGACGTCGTCCTCGCCACCGGCTCCCGGCCCGCCCGCCGCGACCTGCCCGGCGGCCCGCCGGTGGTCGACATCTGGCAGGCCGTCGACCACCTGGCCGACCCCGGCTACCGGCCGGACGGCGCCGTCGTCGTGCTCGACGACGAGGGCACCTGGTCGGCGGCCTCGGTGGCGGAGGCGTTCGCCCGGCGGGGCGCCCGCGTCCACCTCGTCTCCCCCACCGCCACGGTGAGCGCCAAGATCACCACGTACTCGCGGCTGGCGCTGCTCAAGCGCTTCGCGGACCTGGGGATCGCGGTCCACCCGATGCGGACCGCCCGTGCGGCGGGCGCCGGCGCGGTGGCGCTCGGCGGCCCGCTCGCCGGCGGCGAGACGATCGTCGAAGGCGTCACCACAGTCGTCGACGGCGGCTCGGCGCAGGCCGCGGACGAGTTGTACCGGCAGCTCGACGCGCTGCCCGACGGCCCCCTTGTCCACGTCGTCGGCGACGCGAACGCTCCCCGCAGCGCCTTCGAGGCCGTCTACGAGGGACGCATGGCCGGCGCGTTCCTCGGCGCCTTCGACACCGCGGCCGCCGAACGCGTGCGGTACGCCCACTGACCCGTCCACCCCGGTCGCGGTGCACCGCGGGCCGGACCTCCCCCACCTGTAGAGGAGACAAGGCATGTTCGATGTCGAGGAGCGCCTCACCCTGGATGAGCGTTCCGCCGTGGACTTCGTCCTCGGCCTGCGCAAGCGCTGGGCGGACACCGTCTACCCGGCGCTGCGCGAGGAGTACGGCGCCACCGGGGCGTCGGCCACCACCGTCGCCGACGCCGGTCAGGTGCTGCGCGGTCTCCCGCTCTACCCGTGGTTCAGCCACCTGGAGCGGGTGCAGCAGAAGATGCTGTGGAAGGTCGCCGGCGACGCGGTGCTCAGCCGCCGCGAGGAGCTGACCGGCCAGCTCACCTCGCTGCCCGAGCAGCCGAAGGGCTCGCTGGAGCTGAACCCCGACCTGGAACTGCCCGACTGGTACACCGACTACGACATCCACATCCAGCCCGGCAGCTTCTTCTCCGACGACATGTCGGCCTACGTGTACGAGTTCGGCGCTCGCATCGTCATGCTGCGCGACAACGACGGCTACAAGTTCCACACGCTGTTCGCCCAGACCGCGCTGCCCGAGCTGCCCGCGGCGACCCGGATCGTCGACATCGGGTGCGGTTTCGGCAAGAGCACCCGCCCACTGCCCGCCAAGTACCCGACCGCGCAGGTGATCGGCGTGGACCTGGCCGCACCCGGTCTGCGCCTGGCCCACGCCGAGGCCGAGGCGACCGGAGTCGCGATCGACTACCGGCAGGCCGACGGCCGGGCCACCGGCATCGAGGCGGACAGCTGCGACGTGGTCACCGGCACGATGGTGCTGCACGAGATGCCCGCCACCGCGATCCGGGAGACGATCGTGGAGGCCGCGCGCCTGCTCAAGCCGGGCGGCTCGCTGCGCTTCCTGGAGTTCATGCTCACCGGCGACCCGCTGCGCGACGCCACCGTCTACGAGCACGCCGAGCGCAACAACGAGCCGTTCTTCCACGACCTGTTCGGCTCGGACCTGATCGAGGTCTGCACCGAGGCCGGTCTGACCGACGTGTCGTGGACCCCGTTCGACGAGCGCCGCAACGGCGTCCAGCCGCAGGGCTGGGGCGACCGTCCCGAGTGGCACTTCCCCTGGGCCGTACTGGCCGCGACCAAGCCGGAGGCGTGATGAGCACCGAGTTCGACTACTTCGGGGACCCCAAGGTCGGCAAGCTGCTCGACCTGGTGCTGCAGCTCTCCACCGAGCTGCACGTGACCCGCCAGCGGGTACGCGTCGTCGAGGCGCTGCTGACCCGCTCCGGCGCGCTCACCGCGGGCGCCGTCGACGGGTTCGTCTCCACCGAGGAGGAGCAGAAGGTCCTCGACCGCGAGCGGGACGAGCTGCTGGCCCGCCTCATGCGCATCCTCACCGAGCACGGCCCCGCGGAGCACCCGCTGCGGGACCAGTGGGAGGCGGCGCTGAGCGAGAAGACCGGCTGATGAGCACACCGGACGCGCCCGGCCTGATCGACAGCTACCTGCAGCTGTGCGAGGACCGCGAACTCGACGAAGCGGGGCGCTTTCTCGCGGAGCGGGCGCGGTTGGTCTTCCCGGGCGGCCGGGAGTACTCGTCGCTGCGGGAGATGGCGGCCGCGTCGACCGGAACCTACCGGTGGGTGCGCAAGCACCGGGACCGCTACCTGGTGGGTGAGGCCGACGGGCGGGTCACCGTGACCTCGCTCGGGCGGCTGTACGGGGAATGGCTCGACGGCACTCCGTTCGAGGACATCCGCTACGCGGACGTCTTCGTGCTCGACGGCGGACTGATCGTCGAGCAGCACGTCTACAACGATCTGGCACTGGTCGCGCAGCAGCGCGGCGCCTGACGGACAACGGTCGCGCAGCAGCGCGACGCCTGACGGACAACGGTCGCGCAGCAGCGCGACGCCTGATTCCCCCACCTCCGCCGCTCCGGCGGCGGAGGTGGTCTCCCCCGACTCATGACGAGGTGTGTGCATATGAAACGAAGGTGGGCTCTGCTCCCGGCGGCGCTGGCCGCCGCGCTGGTCCTGTCCGCGTGCGGCGGCGGCTCCGACGACGACGGCGCCGGCGGCGAGGGCAAGGAGGCGAAGCTGACCATGGCCATCGCCTCCGCCGTGATCGGCCCGAAGGAGGAGGTGGCCGTCTACGCGGTCGCCAAGGAACTCGGCTACTTCGCCGAGGAGAAGCTGACCGTCGAGACGATCAACGCCGACGGCTCGGTCGCCGCCCTCCAGGCGGTCGCGTCCGGCAGCGGCGACATCACCCCCGCCGACGCCGGCTCGGCGCTCGGCGCGGCGGAGAAGAACGTGCCGATCAAGGCGATCGGCGGCCTGGTGCAGAACTGGCCGTGGGTGATGGCTGTGAAGCCGGACTCCCCGCTCACCGGCGGCGCTGACCTGCGCGGCAAGAAGATCGGCGTGATCAGCCTGGCCTCCGGCTCGGCCCCGTACGCCCGCGCCTACGTCAAGGCCGCCGGCCTGGACCCGACCAAGGACGTCGAGCTTCTGCCGGTGGGCGTGGGCGCGCAGGCCGCCGCCGCGCTCAACGACGGCAAGGTCGACATGCTGGCGCTCTACACCCAGGCGTACGCGGTCATCGAGAACGCCGGCACCGAGCTGAAGTACCTGACCAACCCGGACGTGTTCTCCGGCATCCGGTCGCTGACCTTCAGCGTCGGCGCCCGTGACTTCGACGCCAAGAAGGACTCGTACGAGCGGTTCCTGCGCGCGGCGTACAAGGCGATGCTCTTCTCGGCGAAGAACCCCGAGGCCGCCATGAAGATCGGCTACAAGGTCTTCCCGCAGATCCTCGCCGGCAAGTCCGCCGACGAGCGCCTCAAGGCGGACACCGAGAGCCTGACCGCCTGGCTGAAGACGGCCACCCCGGCCAGCGGCGACCCGGAGCAGTTCGGCGACTGGGGCGCGATCAGCGACGAGGAGTGGGCGAAGACCCAGGCGTACACCAAGGAGGCCGGGCAGATCACCGGCGAGGTCGACCTCAAGAAGCTGTGGGATCCGAGCCTGCTCTCCGGCGCCAACAACTTCGACAAGGCCGCGGTGCTCAGCAAGGCCGCGAACTACACCGCCTAGGCAGCGGACAGCGGAAGGGATTTCGATGGCCATCAAGGCGACGGCCCGCCGGGCGCAGACGCAGGCTTCGGCATCGGTGTCGGAAGACTCCTGGATCGAGATCGACGGGCTGGACAAGGAGTACCGGCCCCGGAAGTCGGCACCGACCCAGGCGTTGAGCGACATCAACCTGACGGTACGTCGCGGCGAGTTCATCTCGGTCGTGGGACCGTCCGGGTGCGGCAAGACCACTTTGCTGAAGATCCTCGCCGGGCTCAGCCCGAAGACCGGCGGCGCGGTACGGATCGCCGGGCGGGACGTGACGAAGCCCCTTCCCGAGGTCGGGATGGTGTTCCAGGCACCGACGCTGCTGCCGTGGCGCACCATCTTCGACAACGTGATGGTGCCGGCGGAGATCCAGCGACTGGATCCCCGCCGGCACCGGGAACGCGCCCAGCAGTTGCTCGAGATGGTCGGTCTCAACGGCTTCGAGCAGAAGTACCCGCACGAGCTCAGCGGCGGCATGCAGCAGCGGGCCGGCATCTGCCGGGCGCTGGTGCACGACCCGGCGGTACTGCTGATGGACGAGCCGTTCGGCGCGCTCGACGCGATGACCCGCGAGTACATGAACGTGGAGCTGCTGCGCATCTGGCAGGAGAGCAACCAGACGATCGTCCTGGTCACGCACTCCATCCCGGAGGCGGTCTTCCTCTCCGACCGGGTGGTCGTGCTCAGCCCCCGGCCGGGCCGGATCGCGGAGGTCATGGACATCGACCTGGAGCGGCCGCGTGACCTCGGCGTCATGTCGTCCGACCGGGCCGGGGTCTACGTGGAGCGGATCCGCCGACACTTCAACGCCGCCGGCGTTATCGACTGACGAGGGACAGCCATGGCAACAAGCAACCTGGTCCGCGAGCCGGCCCAGCCACCGGCGCCGTCCGCCCGGCCCGCCAAGCCCGCCCGGCGCAAGTTCGACCTCCGCGAGAAGCCCCAGCTCTGGCTGGTCCCGACGGTCTTCGTCGTGGTCGTGCTGGCCTGGGAGTACGGCGTCCAGCTCATCGGCGTCGACGAGTACGTCCTGCCGCTGCCGTCGAGCGTGGTCGAGTCGCTGTGGCAGCAGCTCGGCGACGACCAGTTCTGGGGTCACTTCTGGGTGACCACCCAGGAGGCGCTGCTCGGGTTCGTGATCGGTGTCGGGGCCGCGCTGCTGCTCGGCACGTTCATCTCCCAGATCAAGATCGTCGAAGCCACCCTGATGCCGTACATCGTGGCCTTCCAGACCGTCCCGAAGGTCGCCCTGGCCCCGCTGTTCGTGGTCTGGTTCGGTTTCGGCCTGACCAGCAAGGTGGTCATGGCCGCGGTGATCTCGTTCTTCCCGATGCTCGTCAACGTCATCGAGGGCCTGCGGGCGGCCGACGCCGACAAGATCCAGATGCTGACGGTGTTCGGCGCGAGCAAGACCCAGATCTTCCGGATGGTCCGGCTGCCCAGCGCGCTGCCGTTCATCTTCGCCGGCCTGGACATCGGCATCGTCTTCGCCATCCTCGGCGCGGTCGTCGGCGAGTTCATCGGCGCCAAGGAGGGCCTGGGCTACCTGCTGCTGCAGACCAACTACAACTTCGACATCGCCGGCATGTTCGCCGTCCTGGTGGTGCTGTCGGTGATGGGTCTGGTGGCGCACTTCGTGATCCGGCTGCTGCAGAAGCGGCTCGCCTTCTGGGCCGAGGACACGAAGGTGATCGGCGCGTGACGACAGCTGACGGGACCGTCGTCACGCGTGCGGAGCACCGGCCGGGCGTGGTTCACGCCCGCCCGGCCGGTGGCCGGACCGGAAAGGCAGGACACGAGACATGAACACCGACCCGAACCGGTTCGACGGACGGGTGGCAGTGGTGACCGGGGCGGCCCGCGGCATCGGCGCCCGGATCGCCACGACGCTGGCACAGCGCGGCGCGACGGTGGCGCAGGCCGACCTGCTCGACGACTGGGCGGAGGCCGAGCTGACCGGCGGCGCGCACACCCGGCACCGGGTGGACGTCCGGTCGGCCGCCTCCTGCACGCAGCTGGTGGCCGAGGTCCTGGACGCCCACGGCCGCCTGGACCTGCTCGTCAACAACGCCGGGATCGTCCGGCGCGGACCGGCGGCCACGATGTCCGAGGAGGACTTCACCACCGTCCTGGACGTCAACCTGACCGGCACGTTCCGGATGAGCCAGGCCGCGTACCCGGCGCTGCGGCGCAGCGGCGGCGCGGTGGTGAACATCGGCTCCACGAACGGGCACGTCGCGGTGCTGAACACGCTCGGGTACTGCGTCAGCAAGGCCGGCGTGATGCACATGGCACGCGTGCTGGCGCTGGAGTGGGCGCCGGACCGGATCCGGGTCAACGCCGTCGGACCCACCATCGTGCCCACCGACATGACCTCCGACGTCCGCGGCGACGAGGCGTACCTGGCCGACAAGATGGCGTCGATCCCGCTGGGCCGGATGGCGCAGCCGCAGGACGTCGCCAACGCGGTCGCCTACCTGCTCAGTGACGCCGCCGCCATGACCACCGGGCAGACGATCTTCGTCGACGGCGGCGTCACCATCCACTGACTTCCCCCTCCCCGACCCCTTCTGTGAGGACCACCATGCCCAAACCGAATACCGCGGCCGCGCTTGCGGCCGTCGACGCGCACTTCGACGAGTTCGTCGAGGAGCTCCAGCAGCTGTGCCGCATCCGCAGCCGCCGCCAGGAGCCGGAGCAGATGGAGGCCACCGCCGAGTTCATCGCCGGGTCGGTCCGCCGCTGGGGCGGCGAAGCCGAGATCATCCCGTGGGAGCAGTCGTACCCGTACGTGCTGGCCGAGGTGCCGGGCGAGGGCGACAAGGCGCTGCTGCACTTCACCCACTACGACGTGGAGGTCGAGCCGGCCGGTGACGACGCCGACTGGATCAGCCCGCCGTACGCGGCGGAGATCCACGACGGCCGGCTGTACGCCCGGGGCGTGGCCGACGACAAGGGCGTCGTCATGTCCCGCATCCACGCGGCGGCGGCCTGGAGGCTGGCCGGGCTGACCCCGCCGGTGACCAACCGGATCATCTTCGAGGGCAAGAAGTGGCTGCACAGCCCCGGTCTCGGCTCGTTCGTCGAGGCGCACGCCGACCGACTCGCCAGCGACGCCGCGCTGTGGGAGAACTCCTGGCTCGACGGCGAGGACCGGCTGCTGCTCAAGCTCGCCGAGAAGGGCGTGCTCTACCTGCGCCTCACCGCGCAGACCCTGCCGCGCGACCTCACCAGCCAGAACACCGCGCTGCTGCCGGCTGCCACGGCCCGGCTGGCCGCCGCCCTGGCGCGGTTGCAGCGGCCCGACGGCACCGTGACGATCCCCGGTTTCGCCGACGACGCCCGGCCGCCGACCGACGAGGAGCGGGCGCTGCTGGAGAAGGTGGCGTTCGACGGGGACTTCCTGCGCAAGCGGGCCCAGGTCGACCGGTTCACCGGTGACCTGGACGACCAGGGCGCCGCGGTCGCCATCCGTACCGTGCCGACGCTCACCGTCGGCGGTTTCGCCGGCGGCGACATGCGCGACGACGTGACGCTCGGCATCCCGTCGACCGCCTCGGCGAAGCTGGAGATCCGGCTGGTGCCGGGCCAGGACCCGGACCGGGTGCTCGGCTGCATCCGCGACCACCTGGCCGCGACCGGCTTCGGTGACCTGCGCATCGAGGTGATGGCGACCAGCCGGCCCAACCTCACCGACCACCGCGACCCGTTCGTCGCGCTGGTCGCCGACGCGGCCCGCCGGGTGTACGGGACCGAGCCGGTGATCGAGCCGTACACGCAGTGGATCGGCAACCAGGGCGTGATCGCCGACCGGCCGATCGTCGGCGTCGGCGTGTCCCGCGCCGACTCCGGTGTGGACGGCCCGAACGAGAACATCCGGCTGGACGACTACAAGGCCGGCATCAAGCACGTCATCGAGGTCATGGCGGCGCTGGCGGTGGCCGAGTGACCCGGGCCCGCGGCGTGGCCCGCCGCGCCTACGTCGACGTGCCGTGGGGTCAGGTGCACTACCGGCACGGCGGCGACGCCGACGCCCCGGTGCTGCTGATCCTGCACCAGTCCCCGCTCTCCTCGGCCACCTACGACGCGGTGATCGAGCCGCTGGCCCGCCGCGGCCTGCGGGTGATCGCCCCGGACACGCCGGGGTTCGGCATGTCCGACGCGCCACCGCGCCCGTGGTCCATCCCGGAGTACGCGGCCGGGGTGTGGCAGTTCGCCGACGCCCTCGGGCTGTCCCGGGTACACCTGCTCGGGCAGCACACCGGCGCGATCGTCGGCGCGGAGGCGCTGATGTCGGCGCCGGAGCGGGTGCACCGGCTGATTCTCCAGGGCATCCCGCTCTACGACGAGCAGGAGCGGGCGGAGAAGAAGCGGTCGTACGCGCCCGGCTACGTGCCGGCGCGCGACGGCGGGCACCTGAAGGTGATCTGGGACCGGGTGTACGGCCTGTACCCGCGCCTGACCCCGGAGGCGGCGGACCGGCAGGTCACCGAGTACCTGCTGACCGGACCGGACTACGCGACCGCGTACCGGGCGGTGTTCGACCACCACGTCGACACCGCCGCCCTGGACGCGCTGCCCATCGTGCTGCTGCACGGCGCCGACGACCTGCTGGACCGGATGACGCCGCAGGTGCGGGCCGCGCTGCCCGGCGCCGAGCTGGTCACCATCCCCGGCGGCACCGACTTCGTGGCCGACGAGCAGCCGGAGGCGTTCGCCGACGCGGTCGCCGCGCGGGTGCACGCCGACCTCGGACGGGAGGTGGCGGCATGAGCGCCGGCACCCCGGTGACCGAGGCGAAGGTCGTACCGGCGAACACTGTCTACACCGCCACAGTCGAGGTCTCCGGCGGTCGCGGCGGCAGCGCCCGGTCGCTGACCGGGTCGCTGCGGGTCGACCTGACCCGCCCCGCGCAGCGGGGTCCGGACGCGCCCGGCACCGACCCGGAGGAGCTGTTCGCGGCCGGCTACGCGGCCTGCTTCGACAGCGCGCTCGCGGTCGCCGCCCGGCAGGCCGGCGTGCGGCCCGGTCCGACGACCGTCACCGCCTCGGTCTCCCTCGGGCAGACCGAGGACGGCCGGTACGCGATCGCCGTGGTGCTGGACGTGTCCGCGCCGCAGTGCCCGCAGGCCGACCTGGAGCGCGCGGTGGAGCTGGCCGACCGGATGTGTCCCTACTCGAACGCCCTGCGGGGCAACACCGCGGTGGCGATCCGGGTCGATGGCCACCGCTGACCTGACCCGGCCCGCAGCGGTCCGCCACCCGGCGGATCCGCAGCGGCCCGCCGGCCCGATGGCCCTGGCCGTCGGGCTCGGCGCGGTCTACCTGATCTGGGGCTCGACCTACCTGGGCAACCGGGTGGCCCTGGACAGCATCCCGCCGCTGGTCGCCACCTCGGCCCGGTTCCTGGCCGCCGCGCTGCTGCTGTTCGCGGTGGCGGCGCTGCGCCGGGGACCGGCCGGGCTGCTGCTGCCCCGGCGGCAGTGGGGCGGGGTGGGCGCCAGCGGGCTGCTGATGGTCGGTGCGGGCAGCGCGCTGCTCGCCCTGGGCCAGCAGTACGTGCCGACCGGGCTGACGTCGCTGGTGGTGGCCGGCATGCCGCTGTGGGTGCTGGTGTTGCGGCTGGTGGTCGGTCCACGGCCATCGGCGCTCGCGGCGGTGGGCGTACTGGGCGGGGTGGCCGGGCTGGCGCTGCTGTTCTCGGTGCCGACGAAGGGATGGCACCTCGGCGGGATGCTGCTGCTGGTGGTCTCCACGATGGTCTGGGCGCTGGGCTCGACGCTGTCGCAGCGGCTGCACATGCCGGCCGACCACCTGGTCGGCACCGGCTGGCAGATGCTCGTCGGCGGCGTCGCGGTGGCGGTGGCGAGCGTGGTCAGCGGTGAGCTGGGACGGTTCGACCTCGCCGGCGTGACCGGCCGGTCCTGGCTGGCGTGGACCTACCTGATGCTGGTGTGCACAGTGGTCGGCTTCAGCGTCTACACGTGGTTGCTGCGCAACGCGCCGATCCAGCTCGCGTCCACCTACGCGTACGTCAACCCGGTGGTGGCGGTCCTGCTCGGCATGATGGTGCTGGATGAATCGTTGTCCGGACGACAGGTGCTCGCCGGTGCCGTGGTGCTCGCCTCGGTGGCGCTCGTCATCGCGCGGGAGCGACCCCGGCAGGCCGACGGCCTCCCGCCCGGGAAGACCCCCGTCGCACCCGCCTGACGCCCGGCGACCCCACGCACGTACGTCGACAGTGGAGGAACAGAGATGATCACGACAGCGGTCGTCGAGAGCACCGCCGGCCGGACCCGCTCCGGTCTGGGCCGCGCCCTCGACATCGTCAACATCATCGCCGAACGGGCACCGGAGACCCTCGGCGTGTCGACGATCGCGCGGGAACTGGGTCTGCCGAAGGCGGTCGCGCACCGCATCCTCAAGGAGCTGGTGGCCGACAACTTCCTCACCTTCAACGAGGAGACCAAGCGGTACCGGCTCGGCACCGGCGCGCTCGCGGTGGGCCTGGCCGCGCTGCGCGCGCTGGACGTGCCGGACATCGCGCGCCGCTACCTGGTCCGGCTGGTGCGCGACACCGGCGAGACCGCCACGCTGTCGGTGCGGCAGGGCTGGTCACGCGTCTACATCGACCAGGTGCTGTCGCCGCACGAGGTCCGGATGTCGGTTTCCCTGGGCACCAGCCACGCGCTGCACTCCGGGTCGTCGTCGAAGGCGATCCTGGCGGCGCTGCCGGACGCGGAGGTCGACGACTACCTCGGCCACCACCCGCTGGACGCGGTCACCCCGGCCACCATCACCTCCACCGCCAAGCTGCGGGCCGACCTGGCCCGGATCCGGCGTCAGGGGTACGCGGTGAGCATGGGCGAGCGGCAGAACGGCGCGGGAAGTGTGGCCGCGGCGGTGCGCTACGCGACCGGGCAGGTGTTCGGCTCGATCTCGCTGTGCGGGCCGCAGAACCGGTTCACCCCGGAGGTGTGCGCCGCGCACGGGGCGCTGGTCGCCGCGGCGGCGGCGGAGATCTCCGCCGAACTGGGTTTCCGGCCGCCGGCGCAGCGTGTCGCCGGGCGGACGGGTCAGGAACAGAACTGGGGAGGTGGAACAGGTGAGTGACGGACCGCTGACGGGCCTGCGGGTGCTTGACGTCTCGACGATCCTCGCCGGGCCGCTGTGCTGTCAGATCCTCGGCGACTACGGCGCCGACGTGATCAAGATCGAGCACCCGACCATGGGTGACAGCATGCGCGGCCACGGCAAGGCCAAGGACGGCCATCCCCTGTGGTGGAAGGAGATCTCCCGCAACAAGCGGCTGGTCGGGCTGAACCTGTCCGCGCCGGAGGGCGCGGCGCTGCTGCTGCGGCTGGCCGAGCGGGCCGACGTGCTGGTGGAGAACTTCCGGCCGGGCACGCTGGAGCGCTGGGGTGTCGGCCCGGAGGAGCTGCACCGGGTCAACCCCGGTCTGGTGATCGCCCGGATCACCGGCTTCGGGCAGTCCGGCCCGTACGCCTCCCGCGCCGGGTTCGGCACGCTGGCCGAGGCGATGAGCGGGTTCGCCCACCTGACCGGCACCGCGGACGGCCCGCCCACGCTGCCCGCGTTCGGGCTGGCCGACAGCATCTGCGGCATCGCCACCTCGTCGGCGGTGATGATGGCGCTGTGGCACCGGGAGCGCTCCGGCGGCCGGGGCCAGGTCGTCGACATGAGCCTGCTGGAGCCGATCATGACCGCTGTCGGTCCCGGCCCCACCGTCTACGACCAGCTCGGCGTGGTGGAGCAGCGGCAGGGCAACCGCTCGACGAACAACGCGCCGCGCAACACGTACCAGACCAAGGACGGGTCGTGGGTGGCCATCTCCACCAGCGCCCAGGCCATCGCCGAGCGGGTGCTGCGGCTGGTGGGCCACCCCGAGGTGATCGACGAGCCGTGGTTCCGTACCGGCGTCGGGCGGGTGGCGCACGCGGACCTGCTCGACGAGTACGTGGGGTCGTGGATCGCCGAGCGGACCCGCGACGAGGTGGCCGCGGCGTTCGCCGAGGCCGGTGCCGCTGTCGCCCCGGTCTACAGCGCCAAGGACATCGTCGAGGACCCGCACGTCCGTGCCACCGAGATGATCACCACGGTCGACGATCCCGACCTCGGCCCGATGCGGATGCACAACGTCATGTGGCGGATGTCGGAGACGCCGGGCCGGATCCGGTTCACCGGACGCTCCCCCGGCGCCGACACCGACGCCCTGCTCGTCGAGGAACTCGGCTGCGACCCGGCCGAGATCGCCGACCTGAAAGCCCGTGGCGTCGTCGCCTGACGACGCCGACAGCCGAAACGCGAGGAACCCCGTGGGCACCACAGCCAGAACCGCCGACCGCCTGCTCGACGCCGTGCAGGCCGGTGTCACGATCTACGACCTGGGCCGGCGGCTGACCGTCGGCATGCCGCAGTCACCGAACCACCCGGCGTTCGGGCTCACCCTGCCGCGCCGCCACGGCGACATGGTGCGCGCCGACGGCGGCTCCGCCGCCAACGACCTGCTGGTGATGGGCACGCACGTCGGCACGCACGTCGACGCGCTCGCGCACGTCTCCCAGGACGGCCGGCTGCACGGCGGCGCCGACGCCGCCGACGCGCAGGTCGGCGGCCGGTTCGACGAGCTGGGCGTGCACACCGTCGCGCCGATGGTCCGCCGGGGCGTGCTGCTGGACGTGCCCGCCGCGCTGGGCGTGGAGGCCTGCGAGCCCGGCTACGAGATCACCCCCGCCGACCTGGACGCCACGGTGTCCCGGCAGGGCACGCCGGTGGGCCCGGGTGACGTCGTGCTCATCCGCAGCGGGTGGGGCCGGCTGTTCGACCACGAGGACCGCGGCGTGTACGTCGGCAAGGACTCCGGCGTGCCGGGGGTCGGCGCGGACGGCGCGACGTGGCTGGCGCAGCGGCAGGTGCACGCCGCCGGCGCGGACACCATCGCCTTCGAGTGCCTGCCGCCGGGCAAGGGCCACAGCTCGCTGCCGGCCCACCGGATCCTGCTGGTCGAGCACGGCGTGTACCTGATCGAGACGATGGCGCTGGAGGAGCTGGCCCGCGACGAGGTGCACGAGTTCACATTCGTCATGGCGCCGCTGCCGCTGTACGGCGCCACCGGCTCCCCGGTGCGCCCGCTGGCGGTGATCAGCCGTGGCTGAGCCGACCCTGGGCCGCCACCTGGCCACCTTCGCCGCCGACACCGCCGCCGAGACGCTGCCCGACGAGGTCGTCGCGAGCGTCCGGGCCCGTGTCCTGGACGTGCTCGGCCTCTGCGTGGCGGCCCGGCCGCTGCCGACCAGCCAGGCGGCCCTCGCCTACGTCGAGGAGCAGGGCGGCCGTGGCCAGGCCACTGTCGTCGGCCTGGACGAGAAGGCGCCGGCCGCGCTGGCCGCGTTCGCCAACGGCGTGCTGGCGCACTCGCTCGACTACGACGACACGCACCTGCCGTCGGTGCTGCACCCGAGCGCGTCGGTGGTGCCGGCCGCGCTGGCCGCCGCCGAGGCGTCCGGGGCGTCCGGGCGGGAGACGGTCGCGGCCATCGCCGTCGGCCTGGAGGTGTGCGTCCGGCTCGGCATGGCCGGTTACGACCCGGCCGCCGGCAACTCCGTCTTCTTCGAGCACGGGCAGCACGCCACCTCGATCTGCGGCACGCTCGGCGGCGCGGTGGCGGCGGCCCGGCTGCTGAAGCTGGACGCCGACGGCGCGCTCGACGCGCTCGGCGTGTCCGCCTCGATGGCCGCCGGTCTGATCGAGTCCAACCGCAACGGCGGCACCGTCAAGCGGATCCACTGCGGCTGGGCGGCGCACGCGGCGGTGAGCGCCGCGCAGCTGGCCCGGCACGGCGTGACCGGCCCGCCGACGGTGCTGGAGGGACGCTTCGGCTTCTTCCAGGCGTTCCTGCGCGGCGAGTTCGACGGCGACGAGATCGTCCGCGGGCTCGGCACCGACTGGGCGGTGCCGGGCATCTTCTTCAAGCCGTATCCGGCGAACCACTTCACCCACGCCGCCATCGACGCGGCGATCGCGTTGCGCGAGCGCGGGTTGCCGCTGGACGAGATCGAGTCGATCACGCTCGGCGTGCCGACGCCGACGGTGCGCACCATCGGCCAGCCCATCGAGCGCAAGCGGGCGCCGCAGACCGGCTACGAGGCGCAGTTCAGCGGCCCGTACGCGGTGGTCGCCGGCCTGATCGGCGGCGGCGGTCTCGGCGTGGACCTCGCCGACTTCACCGACGCCCTGGCGCACGACCCGCAGCGGCGGGCGCTGATGGCGCTGGTCGACGTGGTGGGCGACGAGCGGTGCGACGCGATCTTCCCGCACCAGTTCCCGGCCGTGCTGCGGGTGGTCACCCGCGACGGGCGGGAGTGGGTGCAGGAGGTGCTCGCCAACCGGGGCGGGCCGCAGCGTCCGCTCAGCGACGCCGAACTGGCGGTCAAGTTCCGCACCAACGCCGCCGCCCTGCCGGAGGCGACCGCCGACCGCATCACCGAGGAGGTCCACCGGCTGGACCGGGCCCCCGACGTCCACGGCCTGATGGGCCTGATCAACCGCCGCTGAACCGAGCACGAGGAGCAACACCATGAGCACCTACGACCTGCTGCTGACGAACGTCCGCGTGGTCCGGCACGACCGGCCCGAACCCGAGCTGATGGACATCGGCGTCACCGACGGACGGATCAGCCGCGTCGCCCCGCAGATCGACCGGGCGGAGGCCGCCCAGGTCGTCGACGGCGGCGGCCGGCTCGCCTTCCCCGGCGTGGTGGACGCGCACCAGCACTGGGGCATCTACAACCCGCTGAGCGAGGACGCCGTCTCGGAGAGCCGCGCCTCGGTGCAGGGCGGCGTCACCACGGCGCTGAACTACATGCGCACCGGGCAGTACTACCTCAACCGGGGCGGCCGGTACGCCGACTTCTTCCCCGAGGTGCTGTCCGCGACCGAGGGCCGCTCCTACATCGACTACGGCTTCCACCTGGCGCCGATGTCGCGGGAGCACATCGGCGAGGTGCCGTCCCTGGTCGAGGAGCACGGCGTCACCTCGTTCAAGATCTTCATGTTCTACGGCAGCCACGGCCTGCACGGCCGGTCCGCCGACCAGAACTCGTTCCTGATGATCCCGGAGGGCGAGCGGTACGACTACGCCCACTTCGAGTTCGTGATGCGGGGCGTCCAGGCGGCCCGGGAGCGTTTCCCCGAGCTGGCCGACGAGATCTCGCTGTCGCTGCACTGCGAGACCGCCGAGATCATGAGCGCGTACACCAAGCAGGTCGAGCAGGACGGCACGCTGCGCGGGCTGGAGGCGTACCACGCCTCGCGGCCGCCGCACTCCGAGGGACTGGCCGTGTCGATCGCGTCGTACCTGGCGCACGAGACCGGTCTGCCGAAGATCAACCTGCTGCACCTGACCTCGGAGAAGGCTGTCGACGCGGCGCTGCGGATGGCGCGGGCGTTCCCGCACATCGACTTCCGCCGCGAGGTGACCATCGGCCACCTGGTCGCCGACATCGACACCGCGCACGGCCTGGGCGGCAAGGTCAACCCGCCGCTGCGCCCGCGCGCCGACGTCGAGGCGCTCTGGGGGTACGTCCTGGACGGCAAGATCGACTGGGTGGTCAGCGACCACGCCTGCTGCAAGGACGAGGTCAAGTTCGGTGAGCCGCGCGACGACATCTTCGTCGCCAAGTCCGGCTTCGGCGGCGCCGAGTACCTGCTGCCCGGCCTGGTCACCGAGGGCAACCGGCGTGGCCTGTCGTACCAGCGGGTGGCGGAGCTGACCTCGTGGAACCCGGCCCAGCGCTTCGGCCTGCGCAACAAGGGCGCGCTGCTGCAGGGGTACGACGCCGACATCTGCCTGGTCGACCCGGACTCGACCTGGACGGTGCACGCCGAGGACTCCGAGTCGACGCAGGAGTACACGCCGTTCGAGGGCTTCGAGCTGACCGCACGGGTCACCGACACCTTCGTCCGCGGGCAGCACGTGCTCGTCGACGGCAAGGTGACCGGCGAGCCGGCCGGCCGTTACCTCGCCCGCCCGCAGCGGTAAGGGGAACGACTGATGGCGGCGGTGGCGCGCAGTTACCTGTACGTGCCGGGCGACCGGGCGGACCTGCTGGACAAGGCGGCCGGGCGCGGCGCGGACGCGCTCGTGCTCGACCTGGAGGACGCGGTCACGCCGGCCCGCAAGGCGCAGGCCCGGGAGACGGTCGCCGGGTACCTGGGCGCCGCCGCGCCGGCCGGCCCCGAGCTGTGGGTGCGGATCAACAGCGACCAGGTCGAGGCGGACGTCGAGGTGCTCTCCCCCGCCGCGGCCGGGGTGTGGGTGCCGAAGGCCGAGCCGGACCTGCTCGCCGAGGTCGACGCGGCGCTGACCCGGGTGCAGCGGCGGCTCGGCCCGGACGCCCCGGCGTTCCGGGTGGTGGCGCTGATCGAGACCGCCCGGGGCGTGCTCACCGCGCCGCGGGCGGCCGAAGCGCCACGGGTGCTGCGGCTCGGCCTCGGCGAGGCGGACCTCGCCGGTGAGCTGGGGTTGCAGCCCGGGCCGGAGCGGGCGGAGTTCGCGCCGATCCGCTCCCAGGTCGTGGTCGCGTCGGCAGCGGCCGGCATCACCCCGCCGGTGGGACCGGTGGAGACGACGCTGCGCGACCCGGAGCGGCTGGAGCAGACCACCCGGGCGCTGCTGCGGCAGGGCTTCCGGGCGCGCAGCGCCATCCACCCCGGGCAGATCGCGACGGTCAACGAGGTGTTCACCCCCACCGAGGCCGAGGTGGCCTCGGCGCGGGCCGTGCTGGAGGCGCTGGAGCGGGCCGAACGCGGCGGCTCCGGGGTGGCCACCGACGCCGGCGGGCGGCTGCTGGACCGGGCGGTGGTACGGGCCGCCGCCGAGGTGGTACGCCGCGCCGAGGCGTCCGCCGGCTGACCGCGCAACGGGGCCGGGGACCGTGGGCGGGTGCGACGCCGCCGGTCCCCGGCCCCGTCGTACGGGTCACGCCGGGCGGGGCGCCCTCCGCGCCCCGCCCGGCGTCGCACCGCGGTTGCGCTCAGACCACCGCGGGCTGGGCCTCGGTAGCCATGACGAGCGCGCCGAGCAGCGCGGCGTCCTGCGCGAAGTCCGACAGCACGATCTCCGGCGGGTACGGCAGCGTGTGGGTGAGCCGCTCGGTCAGCAGCTCCCGCACCAGGTCGTTGCCGGCGACGCTGCCGACCAGCACGATCCGCTGCGGGTCGAGCAGCAGGCAGCACGTGACCAGCTGGCGGGCCAGTTCGTCGACGCGCAGGCGGAGCTGCTCCCGTACCGGGCCGGGCTGCTCCGCCGCCGCGCACAGGCCGGCCGCCCGGCCGTCCACGCCGAGGCGCTGCGCCAGCTCGTCCAGGGCCCGGCCGGAGAACGTCGCCTCCAGCATCGGTTCCAGGCGGGGCGGCCAGCTGAGGTCGGTCAGTCCGTAGGCGATCTCGCCGGCCGCGCCGTGGCGGCCCGGCAGCACCTCGCCGTTGACCGTCACCGCGGCGGCCACCCCGGTCCCGAGCCCGACGACGAGCCCCGGATCGGCGTCGCGCAGGGCCCCGAGCCGCAGCTCGGCGTAGGCGGCGGCCTTCAGGTCGTTCGTCACCCGCACGTGCGCGAGGTTCAGGTGGGCGCGGACCGCCTCGCCCAGCCGCAACTGCTCCCAGCCGGGGACGTTCGGCGCCAGTTCGATGCCGTCGTCGTGGACGACGCCGGGCGAGGCGATGCCGGCCGCGACGATCGTGCCGCCGGTCTGCTCGGCGAGTTCGCACGCCCGGTCCAGCGCCCGGGTGAGGGCCTGCTGCGCGCCCCGCTCGGCGATCGTGGGCAGGCGCTCGGAGACGAGCAGCCGGCCGTCGGTGTCGCCCACGCCGATCGCCATCTTGGTGCCGCCGAAGTCGATGCCGAGCAGGCGCGGATTTGCCGGTCGTTCCATGGTGATGTCAGATCGCCCTTCGGGCCGTCGGTCCAGATCACGTGGTCGCCGCGACACGACGTCCGCGACCACGGCCAGCTGCGGCTGCCGCCCCGTCACAGGCCTACCCTCGCCGCGACCGCCTCGGCGAGAGCCGCGTCGGCACGGGTCAGCCGCTCGCGCAACGCCTGCGCCCGCTCCTGCACCGCGTCGAGCATTGTAGACAGTCGTCCGACCTGGTCCCGGACGGCCGCCTCGCCGGGACCGTCGGCCTGGGCGCGGCGCAGCACGAGTTCCGGGCGGACCGCGGCGGCCAGCAGGTCCCGTACCGCGGCGTCGCCGAGCGCCAGACCGAGGTCGGCGGCGGTGGACCGGACCAGATCCTCGGTCCAGTTCGCCGGGGCGCCGCCGCGGACCAGCCGGCCGAGCAGCGAGTGGGCGCCGCGGAACGGCACGCCGTGGCGGGCCAGCGCGTCGGCTGCCGCGGTGGTGGTGGCGCCGGAGGCGACGATCTCCTCGCCGGACGGCGGGCGCTGCGGGTCCAGCTTCTCGATCAGGCCACCGAGCAGCGAGAAGAACCGGTACGCCCGGTCGTCGCCGTCCCAGAGCCGGGACTGCACGTCGGTGGTGGCGTTGTTCGAGTCCTCCCACCAGGCGGCGCCGACGTTGTTGAGCACGCTCGCCGCGTCGGCAGCGGCGGCGCCGGCCATCGAGACGAGGTGTTCCAGCACCACCGGGTTGCGCTTCTGCGGCATGATGCTGCTGCCCTGGGTGAACTCGCCGGGCGTGACCACCCAGCCCCAGCTCAGCCAGTCCATCAGGGTGCGGGCGAGCCGGGCGCCGGTGGCGAGCGCCTGCGCGTTGAGCGTGGCGACCCGGACCAGGTGGTCGGCGCCGGCCACCGCCTCGTACGAGTTGACGATGAGCTGGTCGAAGCCGAGCAGGTCGGCCAGGCGGCGGGGCGAGATGTCCAGGTCGGTGCCGGCGAAGGCGCAGGAGCCCAGCGGCGAGCGGTTCATCTCGTCCAGCAGGTCGGCGTACGCGGCGGCCTCGCCGGCGAGCGCCTCGGCGTAGCCGGCGAAGACGTGCCCGATGCTGGTCGGCTGGGCCGGGCGGCGGTGCGTGTAGCCGGTGATCACCACGTCGGCGTGCCGGTCCGCGCGGTCCAGCACCGTACGGCCGGTCGCCAGCAGCGCGTCGAGCACCTGGAGCAGCTGGTCGCGCAGCACCATCCGGAAGACGCCGGCGTCGAGGTCGTTGCGGCTGCGCGCGAGCTGCACGCTCAGCTGCGACACCTCGATGCCGGCCGCGGCGGCGAGGCGCTTCTCCAGCGTGTAGTAGACGTCCTCGACGCTGCCGTCGTACTCCAGTTCCTCCGGCCGGTCCCCGGCGAGGGCGACCAGGCCGCGCAGCATCGTCGCGGCGGCGTCGTCGGAGATCAGCCCCTGCTCGGCGAGCATGACGACGTGGGCCTTGCTGGCCGTGACCATCGCCGGGTAGAGGTGGGCGACGTGGTGGTCGAACACGACGCGGAGGTGATGCTGTTGGTAGACGGTCAGTGACGGGCTCATGGAGGCCTCCCGAGGTGGTGCGTGGTCCTGGGGCGTAACTGTCATCCGGCCGGCTGGTCCGGCCGGTCGGCGCCGGGCGGTCCCGGCAGCGGCGCGGCGAGCCACGCCCCGACCAGCTCGCGCAGGCGGGTGCCGACGGTGGCGCGGATCCGGCCGCCGGCCTCCTCGCCTGCCAGCGAGACGTGGCCCGACCAGCCCTGCCAGGGGTCGGGGCGCGACTCCACCAGCACGTACGGGTACGGGGTGGGCAGCTTCGGCTTGGGTGGCAGGTCCGGCGCCGCGTCCAGGCGTACCGCGGCCGGGTCGAAGCCGAGCACGGCGGAACTCTCGTACGCGCCGCCGTGCCCCCGGGCGGGCAGGTCGCCGAACATCTCGGTGGTCTCGTCCGGGCCGACCAGCTGGAACCAGTTCACCAGCATCATGCTGGCCCGCTGCCGGCCGGACACCCACTCCATCGCCGCGCGGACGGTGGACATGTTGGCGTCGTGCCCGTTGACCACGAGCACCCGGGTGAAGCCCGCCTCGACGATGCCGGCGAGCACGTCGGCGAGGTAGCCGACGGCGATCTCCGGCCGCAGCGCCACAGTGCCCGGCCACGGCCGGGTCTGGCCCGGGCAGGCGGCGTACGGCGTGGCCGGGAACAGCACCGCCCGGGTGGACCCGGTGGCCAGTTCCCCGGCGAAGCCCTCGGCCAGGATCAGGTCGGTACCGATCGGCAGGTGCGGACCGTGCCACTCGACCGCGCCGACCGGCAGCACCGCCAGGTCGGCCGCCTCGGTCACGGCGGCGAACGCGTGCCCGGGTACCCGGGTGACCGGCAGCAGCCCTCCCCCGGTCCGCCACCGCTCGATCAGTTCGTCCACTGCTCGGCCCTCCGGGTCGCGGTGCGGCTGCTCTCCAGCCGTCCGGAGAACCACATCACCACGAAGATGAGCAGCACCTGGAGCATGCCGTAGGCGGCCGCGGTGCCCAGCTCGAAGCTGTACATGCGGTTGTTGATGGCGACCGAGATCGGGACCGTCGACGAGGTGTAGATGAGCACCGAGGCGACGAACTCGCCGACGCCGTGCACGAACGCCAGCAGCGCGCCGGCCAGCACGCCGGGCAGCATCAGCCGCACGGTGATCGTGTAGAACGCGCGCAGCCAGGAGGCGCCCAGGTTACGCGCGGCGTCCTCCAGCGACGCGTCGATCAGGGCCAGCGTCGCGGAGCTGGACCGGAACACGATCGGCAGGAACCGCACGAAGTAGGCCAGCGGCAGGATCCAGAACGTGCCGACCAGCACCTGCCCGAAGCTGAACGCGTTGCCGGTGCTGAACGCCGAGATCAGGTTGATCGCCACGACCGTGCCGGGCAGTGCCCAGGCGATCATCACGGCCACGTCGAGCAGGCCGCGCCCGACGAACTTCAGCCGCCGCACCGCGTACGCGATCAGCACGCCGATCACCACGCAGCCCACGACCGCGATGAGGCTCATCTGCACCGAGTTGAGGATCGGCTGGAACGCCTTGGGGTCGGTGAAGATGGTGACGAAGTTCTCGAACGTGTACGTCGGCGGCAGCACCTCGGTGGTCCAGGACCGGTCCTCGGAGAACGCGACGAGCGCGATCGCGCCGACCGGGGCGAGCAGGACCAGCGTGGCCAGCACCGAGGCGAGCGGCGCGAGCCAGCGGCCGATCGGGTTGGTGATCTCCCGCCGGACCGCCGAGACGCCCTTGGACTGCGACTGGTAGTTGCGCCGCCCCTCGTACCAGCGCATGCCCAGCAGGAAGATGATCGAGACGATGCCGAGCACTGAGGCGTACGCCGAGGCCATCGGCAGGTCGCCGTTGGTGCGGTTGATGTAGATCTGCATCGTCATGGTCTGACTGACGTTGAACAGCAGTGGCGCGGTGTAGGACGCCAGCGACGTCATGAAGACCAGCAGCGACGCCGAGATCAGCGCCGGGGTGAGCATCGGCAGCAGGACGGTGCGCCACACGCGTACCCGGCCCGCGCCGAGGTTGTACGCCGCCTCCTCGACCGACGGGTCCATCCCGGCCAGCGCCGCGGAGGCGGCCAGGAAGAAGAACGGGTACATGGTGAACGTGTGCACCACCAGCACACCGGCGATCCCGTCGAAGGCCAGGACCGGCTTCTCGGTGCCGAGCAGCGCCTGAAGGCCGCGCGGCACGATGCCGATGTTGCTGTAGAGCAGCTGGAAGGACACGGCGCCGATCAGCGGCGGCAGGGCCGCCGGCACCAGGATGAACGCCTCGATGAGCCGCCGGCCGCGGAAGTGGAACCGCTTGAGCAGGAACGCCATCGCCACGCCGACGACGCCGCAGAGCAGCACGCTCGCGGCCGAGATGAACAGCGAGGTGAACAGCGACTCGCGGGCCACCCCGGAGGAGGAGAGGAACTGGAGGTAGTTGTCGGTGCCGTTGGCGCTGACGCTCTCCCGGAAGGTGGCGAACATCGGCTGGACGACGAAGCCCCACAGCACCAGGACCAGCGGCAGCACCAGCAGGTAGGGGAACCATCGGGAGTTCGCCCCGCCGGCCAGGCGCCGGCCGAGGGCCGCCGCCCAGCCGGGGGCGGTCGGGGTCGCAGCGGTCACGGCTTGACCACCCAGAGCCGCTCGGGTGCGAGCCGCAGGCCCACGACGTCGCCGAGCCCGATGCCGGCGGGCGCGTCAACCAGGGCGGCCATCACCTCGTCACCGTCGACGTCGACTGTGACGTGGGTGGCCATGCCTGTGAACTCGACGTGGCTGACCCGGCCGCGCATGGCCGCGGTGTCGTCGTCGCCGCCGAGCGCGATGTGCTCGGGGCGGGCGGAGACCAGTGCGGTGTCGCCCTCGGTGAGCCCGTGTCCGGCGGGAGCGCCTACCTCGATCGTGGCGCCGCCGGGCAGGCGTACCTGGACGCGCTGCTCCGCCCCGCCGGTCACCGGCAGGCTCAGCACGTTGCTGCGTCCGATGAACCGGGCCACGAACGCGTTCGCGGGCTGGTAGTAGACCTCGTGCGGGGTGCCGACCTGCTGGACCCGGCCGGACTCCATGACGGCGATCCGGTCCGACATCGCCATCGCCTCGGCCTGGTCGTGTGTGACGTAGATCGAGGTGGTGCCGCTCTCCCGCTGGATGCGCCGGATCTCGGCACGGGTCTCCTCGCGCAGCTTCGCGTCGAGGTTCGACAGCGGTTCGTCGAGCAGCATGGTGCGGGGACGGATCACCAGTGCCCGCGCCAGCGCGACGCGCTGCTGCTGGCCGCCGGAGAGCGCGTCGATGCGCCGGTCGCCGTAGCCGGCGAGGTGCACCTGTTCGAGCGCCTCGGTGACCCGGCGGGCCTGCTCGGCGCGGGAGACCCGGCGGACCTTGAGCCCGTACGCCACGTTCTGCGCCACCGTCATGTGCGGGAACAGCGCGTAGTTCTGGAACACCATGCCGGTGTCCCGCTTGTTCGGCGTCCAGTGGGTGACGTCGTCGTCGCCGAAGTGGATGTGACCGGACGTCGGGAAGTAGAAGCCGGCCACCATGCGCAGCGTCGTCGTCTTGCCGCAGCCGCTCGGCCCGAGCAGCGTGAAGAACTCGCCGGCTCCGATGGTGACGGTGACGTCATCGACCGCCGCGGAGTCGCTCGACTTGGCGAAGCGCTTACTGACCGCCGTCAGTCGGACATCGATCATTTCGTGGGTCCTTCCAGGACGAAGCCGGGCCGTGCCGGAGCACGGCCCGGTTCCGAGCGTCTTAGCCCTTGCCCTTGATCTGGGCGTTCCAGTGGGTGATCCAGGCGGTCTCGTTCTTGCCGATCACGTTCCAGTCGACGTTCATCGGCTTGAGGTCGAGCTTGGTCAGCCACTCGGGCTTCTCGGCGATGTCGACAGCGGGGATCTGGAAGTAGTCCTTGGCCAGGCTGGCCCGCAGCGAGTCGTCGAACAGGAACTCGAGGAACTTCTTCGCGCCCTCGCTGTTGCCGCCCTTGACCGCGGCCACGCCGTCGACGAGCACCGGCGCGCCGGAGGCCGGCATGACGTAGCCGAACGGCATCTTCTCGTTGGCCTGGAGCAGGATGTCCTGGAGGTTCCAGGCGCTCACCACGCCCTGCTCACGCGACATCTTCAGGTAGAGGTCGCTGGGGTTGGCCGCGTACTCGACGGTGTTGGCGTCGAGCTTGCGCAGCCAGTCGTAGCCGGGCTGCGGGTTGGACCCGTCGGCCGTGAAGCGCTGGATCATCGAGGCGTAGATCGAGCGCATGGTGCCGGAGGCGGCCACGTCCCGGATGATGATCTTGTCTTTCCACTTCGGGTCGACCAGGTCGTCCCAGTCCTTCGGCGCGGTCTCCGGGGTCAGCGCCTTGTTGTTGTACATGATGACCTCGGGCAGCAGGATCTCGCCGAACCAGCGGCCCTCGGCGTCCTTGTACCGCGCGTCGATCTTCGAGGCGAACGACGGCTGCCAGGACTCCAGCAGGCCCTCGGACGCGCCGGCGGCGAGGCCCTGCTGGGTGCCGCCCCACCAGACCGACGCCTGCGGGTTGGCCTTCTCGGCGCGGACCCGCTCCAGCACCTCCTGGGCGCCCATGTTGAGCACCTCGACCTTGCCCTTGTACTCGGGGTTCTTGGTCGTGAACTGCTCGACGACGTAGTCGGTGACCGACTTGTCGCGGGCACTGTAGATGACGACCTTCTCGGCCGACGCGGAGCCGGAGGAGCCGGTGTCCTTGTCGTCGTCGCTGCTGCCGCACGCGCTGACGGCCAGCAGCGCGCTGAACGCGACGGCCAGGGCCAAACGACGTTTCATTGGTACCTCCATTTGCGGGGGAACTATCGGGAGCGGGGAAAGACGGTGTGCGATCCCGACCCGGGGCGCCGGCGGGTTCGCCGGTTCCCCGGGACGGGGTCGAAGGTCCGCGGATCGCGCCCGGACCGGGGCGCGCCGCATCGCGCCGCGACCGGTCGTCCGGGATACGGACGCGGTCGCCGCGACGGTGACGGTGACGGTGGGGTGGGTGTCCCACCGGTAGAGCACCTGACACTCTCCGAACGTGTCCAGCGTCACGGTCTGCCCGATCTCCGGCGTCTTCTCCTCGTAGGTGCGCTCAAGGATCTCATCCGTCTCCGGGTCCCTGTACTGTATCGGCGTCATCCTGCTCCTCCTTCGAAACTTCCGAACCTTCCGAAACCTACCTTCCGTCCACGACTCAAAGTTAACAGCGGTCTTGCTATCAGTCCAATTGTTTGCTTGAATTGTCTCTATAAATAAAACCTATATCCGCTGCGGTTGGTCAGGGCTTGCCTCCGGCGGCGGGGGATTGAAAGGGGCGGGATTGCTGTTTCGGCAGCTAGAGTGTTTTCTCGCGGTGTCGCGGCTCGGGAACGTGAGCCGGGCCGCGGAGGAGATGTACCTGACACAGCCGACGCTCACGGCGCGACTGAAGGCGCTGGAGGACGAGGTCGGGGAT
>NZ_LEKG01000085.1:0-30734 GCF_001029515.1 Micromonospora sp. RV43
CCGCCGCTGACGTAGGGCATGGTGAGCCAGAACCGGAAGCGGTCGTTGTCGGCCAGGGCGTCGACGTCGACCGGCTCACCAGGTCTGTTCCGGCGGGCACGAGCCGCCGGGGTCGGCGGCGCGGGCGGGTGCGCCGGTGAGCGTCAGCAGCGCGGCCAGGCCGGCGGCGAGCAGCAGCCGGCGGAGCGTCCCGGCCCGGGCCGGCCGGGCCGGGACACCCCTTCCTCCCCAGGTCAGCACGGCTGGTCCTGGTGCGCGGCGCCGCCGTTGATCAGCCACCGGCCGTCCGGGTACCGGACCGCCGTGGCGGTGGCCAGGTAGCGCCCGCCGCGCGTGCCGGGCACGGTTTTGCGGTCCTTGGCGTAGACGAGCCGGTAGCCGCTCGCGTCCAGGCAGTCCTGGATCTCGACTGTGGGCGGGCGGGCGGCCAGGTCGACCGACACGACCTCGGGGTCGGAGACCAGTTTCCCGGTACGCATCGCGCCGTGCTCCTTCGCGTCGAGAATCGCCATTCGTACCCGGGTCAGCAGCGGATCAGCCAGAAAACGGGTCAGAGCGGGATGGGACGGATCGCTGCGCGCACTGGCTGCCCGGGACGCGTCGAGATAGCCGGAATAGGCGGCCAGAGCCGCTTTTCCGGCCGCGTTCTCCTCGGCGCTGGAATGGGCGGCGGGTGCGGCGGCACGGCCGGTCAGCGGACGGGTGACCGCCTCCGGCTCGGTGCCGCAGCCGGCCGAGCCGACCACCAGAACGATGCTGAGCAGGAAGATTTCCCATCGGCGGGATTGCCGTGTGCGCAACGCCGATCCCTCCTCGGTGCCGGCCCGGGGCGATCACGCCGACCCGCTCCGGGCATGCGGAAGCGCGCCCGGAACTGTCACTCCGGGCCCCCGTCGCCGCCACTTGTATTGACCTGTACTGATCGCCGCGGATTCTGTGCCCTGGTGCCTCCGACGCCAATTGATCGGGGGTTGCGTCGTACCCAAGGGGCGAGCATAGGCTCACGTCCGCCGATGCAACAGAGGCAATTCACGTGAACACGGTGAGTGAAGACGGGAGGTGGTGGCCGGTGTGTGTCACCACGATGACGAGCGGGCTTCGGCAGGGCTCCGGGCCGGCTGGTGTGTGCTCACCCGTACGCGCCGCGGCGGTGGCGACGGGCCGCCGGTATGGGTGGGGAGCATGCCGCTCGTCCGATCCGTCCCACCGGTCCGGCGGGGCTCACGCCCTGGCTAGTCCCGGCCGGTCGCGCGTCGCGCCGCACGCCGCTGCGGGCTACCTCCGTCACATCCGCGCAAGCGATAAATCACTCTGCGTGCTCCACGATGGAACGCACGGCGACCGGACGGGGGATCCGGCATGACGGCTGAACGGGTGCGGCGTACCGGACCGGTGGCCGATGCCCGCCGTCCGAGCACCCGGCTGACCGCCGCCCTGACGGTCGTACCCCTGCTCCGGCTGGCGGTGGCGCGCTACGCCGTACCGCCGGGGTGTCCGGACCGGACGGCGTGCGACGGCTGCGGCGCCCCGATCGGGCTGGACCGGCCGCTGCCGGCGCTCGGCCCCGTGGCCCGGTGCCCGGCCTGCCGGGCCCGGGTCGGCGCGCCGCCCGCGGTGGTGGAGGTGGCGTTGCTGCTCGCGGTGGCCGTGCCGGTGTTCGCCGGCGGCGCGCCCGCCGCGCGGCTGGCGCTGGCGTGGTGGCTGGTCTGGGCGGTGCCGATGACGATCGTGGACGCGATGGCGCACCGCCTGCCCGACCGGCTCACCTGGCCGGCCGCCGCCGGCGTGTGGGCGCTGCTCGGGGTGGCCGCGCTGACCGGTCCGGGCGTCGACCCGCTGGTACGCGCCGTCCTGGCCGCCCTGGCGCTCGGCGGCGGCTTCGCCGCGACCACGCTGCTGTTCGGACGGCGCGGCTTCGGTCTCGGCGACGCCAAGCTGGCGCTCGGCGCGGGCGCGCTGCTCGGCTGGTACGGCTGGCCGGTGCTGGTGGCCGGGCTGGTGCTCGCGCTCCTCCTCGCCGGGTCGGCCGGGGTGGCGCTGCTCGCCGCCCGGCGGGTCCGCTGGTCCGGGCACCTGCCGTTCGGTCCGTTCCTGGTGCTCGGCACCGCTGCCACGCTGGTGCTCGTCACCGTGTGATCGGCCCACCCGCAGGTGCGGGCGGGTTCGCCACGGGTATCGGAGTCCCAGCCACCTCCCAGCCGGGTCTGGTTCGGTGGCGGTCCAGGCTTCGGACTCGGGAGGGCACGTGCCGCACGGCGACGACGGTTGGCGGATCCGGCGCACGAGCGCGGACCTGGACCGGCTGGGCGAGACCGAGTCCGTCTTCGCGCTCGCCAACGGCTGGGTGGGCTGGCGCGGGACGCTCGACGAGGGCGAGCCCTGCGGCATGCCCGGCAGCTACCTCAACGGGTTCCACGAGCAGCACGAGCTGACCTACCCGGAGAGCGGGTACGCGTTCCCGGAACGCAGCGACACCGTGATCAGCGCGCCGAACGCCGCCCTGATCCGGCTCTGGGTCGACGACGAGCCGCTGGACCTGAGCACCGGCACGATCCGGCGGCACCACCAGGAACTGGACCTGCGCGCCGGGGTGGTCCGCCGGGAGACCGAGTGGGTCTCGCCGGGCGGCCGGGGTGTCCGGATCCGCAGCACCCGCCTGGTCTCGCTGACCCGCCGTCCGGTCGCCGCCGTCGACTGGGCGGTCGAGCCGCTGGACGAGCCGGTCCGGCTGCGGGTCGGCGCCGACCTGCTCGCCAACCAGCGGGTGCCGGAACGCGCCGACGACCCCCGGGCCGCCTCGGTGATCCACGACCCGCTCACCGGCGAGATCCGCCGCGAAGACGGCCTCGACGGGGTGCTCGTGCACCGGACCGGGCGCAGCGGCCAGCGGGTCGCCGTCGCCGTCGCGCACCGGGTCGAAGCGCCCGACGAGATCGCCACCGACACCGAGCTGACCGCCGACCGGTTCCGGCTGGCGCTGTCCGGTCCGGTACGCCCCGGCGAGCGCATCCGGGTCACCCGGTTCGCCGCGTACGAGTGCGCCGACGTCGACGGCACCCCGGCCGGTGAGCTGGCCGACCTGGTCGTCGCGGAGGCGGCCGCGGCCCGGGACGACGGGTTCGACGCCCTGCTCACCGAGCAGCGCGCCGCGCTCGACGCGGCGTGGGACACCGCCGACGTCGAGCTGGAGGGCGACCCGGAGCTGCAGCTCGCGGTGCGGTTCTCGGTGTTCCACCTGCTCCAGTCCGGCCGCGCCGACGGCGACCGGACCATCCCGGCCAAGGGGCTGACCGGCAACGGCTACGACGGGCACGTGCTCTGGGACACCGAGGGCTACGTGCTGCCGGTGCTGACGTACCTGGCGCCGGAGCTGGCCCGCTCGGCGCTGCGCTGGCGGCACGCCCACCTGCCCGAGGCCCGCGACCGGGCGGCCGAGCTGCGCCTGACCGGCGCCACCTACCCGTGGCGGACGCTCAGCGGCCGGGAGTGCTCCGGCTACTGGCCGGCCGGCAGCGCGGGCCTGCACGTCAACGCCGACATCGCCGACGCGGTGCTGCGGTACGTGGCGGCCACCGGCGACACCGCGTTCCTCGCCGAGTGCGGCGCCGAGGTGCTGATCGAGACCGCCCGGCTGTGGCACGGCTACGGCCACTTCGACGACGGCGGCGCGTTCCACCTGACCGGCGTCACCGGCCCGGACGAATATTCGGCGCTGGTCGACGACAACGTCTTCACCAACCTGATGGCCCGGCGCAACCTGCGCGGCGCCGCCGACGCCGCCGAGGGCTGCCCCGAGGTGGCCGCGCGGCTCGGCGTCGACGCCGCCGAGGTGGCCGGCTGGCGGGCCGCCGCCGACGCCATGTTCGTCCCGTACGACGGCAAGCGCGGCGTACACGAGCAGTCGGCCGGATTCACCGCGCAGCCGGAGTGGGACTTCGCCGGCACCGGCGAGGACGACTACCCGCTGCTGCTGCACTTCCCCTACCAGGAGCTGTACCGCAAGCAGGTGGTCAAGCAGGCCGACCTGGTGCTGGCCATGCTGCGCTGCCCGGGGGAGTTCACCGCCGAGGAGAAGACGCGCAACGTCGCCTACTACGAGGCCCGGACCGTCCGGGACTCGTCGCTGTCGGCGTCCGCGCAGGCGATCCTCGCCGCCGAGGTCGGGCACCTCGACCTGGCGTACGACCTGTTCGCCGAGACGGCGTTCCAGGACCTCGCCGACCTGGGCGACAAGACCGCCGACGGGCTGCACCTGGCGTCCCTGGCTGGCGCCTGGCTGGTGGTGGCGCAGGGCTTCGGTGGGCTGCGCGACGACCGGGGGGTGCTCGCGTTCGAGCCGCGGCTACCCCGGCCGATCACCCGGCTCGCGTTCCACCTGCGCCGGCACGGGCACCGGCTGCGGGTCACGCTCACCGGGCGGGAGGCCCGCTACGAGCTGCCGGACGCCGGGCCTGGTGACGCGGTGGAGCTGTGGCACCACGGCGAACAGCTCCGCGTCACCGGCGACGGGCCGGTCACCCGGCCGATGCCGCCGGTGCCCGACCCCGGTCCCGAGCCGGAGGCCCCGCCCGGCCGCCGTCCAGAACGGCGCGCTCAGGAGGCGGGCGGCGACTGAGCCGGCAGGCCGGACATCCGGGCGACGACCTCCTCCAGCGCCTCGAACGCGTACGCCCAGTTGTGGCACTTGAAGCTGCGCAGCCCGGTGATCGGGGTGCGGCAGTCGGCACAGTGGACACCCGGGATCGCGTCCGGCACCTCCGTGTTCACGTACTTGCGCTCGCCGAGGATCACCCGCGCGATCATCGTGTGGTCGTGTACGCCGTGCAGCGCGGACGCGACGATGTCGTACCAGGTGACCCGCCGCCCGCACTTCGGGCAGTCCGGCTCGTCGCCGCTGACCCACAGCGGTGCGCCGATGCTGCGCGCCGGCATGTTCAGCAGCTTCTCCAGCCGTCGCACGTCCGCCTCCGGGGTGGTCCACCGGTGCCGCCCGGGCAGCGACGCGGGCGAGTCGTAGACGGCGCGGAACACCACCGGCTCGACCTCCACTGTCTCCCGTCCACCTGTCATCGGTACCTCCTCGCGCCGGCGTGTCCCACCGTCGTACCAGGTGGACGGCGGGATCGGCCGGACCACCGACACGACGGGTCAGCGGTGTGTCGCCCAGAGTGCTACACATCGAGGCGTGACGGAGGCTGAGAACCGACCCAATGTCGCCCGGATGTACGACTACTACCTCGGCGGCTGCCACAACTTCGCGGCCGACCGCGCCGCCGCCGAGGAGGTCCTGAAGATCTTCCCGGACACCGGCGTCGCCGCGCAGAGCAACCGCGCGTTCCTGCGCCGGGTCGTGCGCTGGGCGGCCGGGCAGGGCGTACGCCAGTTCCTCGACATCGGCGCCGGCCTGCCCACCCAGGGCAACGTGCACGAGGTGGTCCGCGCCGTACGCCCCGACGCCCGGGTGGTCTACGTCGACCACGACGAGGTCGCCGTCGCGTACGCCCGGCGGTTGCTGCCTGCCGACGGCCGCACCGTCGTGCTCCAGGGCGACCTGCGGCGTCCCGGCGACCTGCTGGCCGACCCGACGCTGCGGGCCACCATCGACCTGAGCGAGCCGGTCGCGGTGCTGCTGCTCGCGGTGCTGCACTTCGTGCCGGACGCCGACGACCCGTACGCGGCGGTGGCGACGCTGCGCGACGCGACAGTCCCGGGCAGCGTGCTCGCGCTGTCCCACCTCACCCTGGACGGCCTGCCGACGCTGCCCACCGAGCAGGGCACAGCGATCTACCGCCGCAGCAGTTCCCCGCTCGTGCCCCGCACCCGCGACGAGGTGGCCCGGTTCCTCGACGGGTACGAGCTGGTCGAGCCGGGCCTGGTCAAGGTGGCGGACTGGCGGCCCGACGGCGAGCCGCAGGCGGCGGTGTCGCACGGCTACGGCGGGGTGGGCGTCCGCCGCTGAGCGCGGTCAGTCCAGGCCGCCGTGCGCGGCCCAGAGCGCGGCGGCGCGGTCGGCCGCCGCGGCCACGAGCGCGGCCAGCTCCGGCCGGTCGGGCACCCGGAACGACACGTACGCGCCGCGCCCCCCAGCGGTGGGCCGGCCGTACGCCTTCGCGGCGAGGCGCCCGTCCGGCAGCAGCCGGATGTTGAGCGTGGTCAGCGTGAACTCCTCGCCGCGCCGGGTGTCGGTCCAGCGCAACTCCTCCGGCACTGTGACGTTGATGGCGAGGGCGCTGACGTCGGGGGAGGCGGCGCTGCTCATCCGGCGATCGTCGCACGGTCCGCCCGCCGTGCCCTCCCGCCGTGCCTTTCCGCCGGTCACCGGCGCAGCGTCGTCTCGCGGTTCATGTGGGACAGCTTCTCCGGGTTGCGCACCGCGTAGAGGCCGCTGATCCGGCCGTCGTCGAGTCGTACCGCGACGACCGTGTCCAGCTCGCCGTCGAGGCGTACCAGCAGCGCCGGGTAGCCGTTGACCTGCACCGGTTCCATCGACGCCACGGCGGCGATCCGGCGCCAGCCGCCCGCGAGCAGGCGGGCCACCTTGTCGCCGCCGGTGACCGGGCGGGCGATCGCCTGCTTGATCCCGCCGCCGTCGCCGACCAGCACCGCGTCCGCGGCCAGGACGCGGAGCAGCCCGTCCAGGTCGCCGGTCTCGACCGCCCGCCGGAACGCGTCGAGCGCGTCGCGGGCCTCGGCCGCCGGGACGGTACGCCGAGGGCGGCGCGCCGCGACGTGGGCCCGCGCCCGGTGCGCGATCTGCCGCACGGCGACCGGGGTCCGCTCGACCGTCTCGGCGATCTCGTCGTAGCCGACGTCGAACACCTCCCGCAGCACGAACACGGCCCGCTCGGTCGGCGTGAGCGTCTCCAGCACCAGCAGCATCGCCATCGACACGCTCTCCGCAAGCGTCACGTCGTCTGCGACGTCGGGCGCGGTGAGCAGCGGTTCGGGCAGCCACGAGCCGACGTACGACTCCTTGCGCCGCCCCAGCGTGCGCCGCCGGGACAGCGCCTGCCGGGTGGCGATCCGGACCAGGTAGGCGCGCCGGTCCCGGACCGCCTCCAGGTCGACGCCGGCCCAGCGCAGCCAGGTCTCCTGCACCACGTCCTCCGCGTCGGCCGCCGAGCCGAGCATCTCGTACGCGACGGTGAAGAGCAGGTTCCGGTGCGCGAGGAAGTCCTCGGTGGCGCGGTCCGCCATGACTGGCTCCTTCGCTGCTCGGTTGCGTTCCCCACCAGACGCCGGCCGCTGTCGCCGTGTGACAGCCGGTCGCTGTGGTGGTCCTCACCCGGTGCCGCCGTCACGCCGGGGCGGTCCCCGGCATCTCGTGTTCGTCCGACGTCCACCCCAGCAGAGAGGGCGCAACCATGCAGACCCGATTCAACCTGTTCGAGAACCCGGTCTCGGCGACGTTCATGAAGCGCTTCGCCGGTGCGGGCCTGATGATCCACCAGTCGTCGCTGCCCCGCACCGTCCAGGAGTTGGTGTCGCTGCGGGCCAGCCAGATCAACGGCTGCGGCTGGTGCATCGACATGCACACCAAGGAGGCGGTGGCCGGGGGCGAGAGCGCGGTCCGGCTTAACCTGGTCGCCGCCTGGCGCGAGTCGACTGTGTTCACCGAGGCCGAGTGCGCGGCGCTGGCGTTCGCCGAGGAGGGCACCCGGCTCGCCGACGCCCACCAGGGCGTGTCCGACGAGACGTGGGAGCAGGTGCGCAAGCACTACGACGACGACCAGGTCGCCGCGCTGGTCTGTCTGCTCGGGCTGATCAACGCGGCGAACCGGTTCGCGGTGCTCGTGCACCAGCGCGGCGGCTCGTACGAGCCCGGGATGTTCGCGGCGGCGATGGGCTGAGCGCCGCCGTCACCGCAGGTTCCAGAAGAAGGACCGGACGTCGTCGACGAACAGCTCCGGCACCTCCAGCGCGGCGAAGTGACCACCCCGGTCGAACTCGCTCCACTGCCGGATCGTGTACGTCAGTTCGGCGATCGGCCGCACGGACCGGGTGATGTCGTGCGCGAACACGGCGACCCCGAGCGGGGGCGGGCAGGGCGCGGGCGGGCCGCCGAACGCGCTCTCCCGCACCAGCCGCGCGGACGAGGCGGCAGTGCCGGTGAACCAGTAGACCGAGACGTCGGTGAGGACGCGGTCCACGCTGACGGCCGATCCCGGGTCGGTCCACTCGGTGAACTTCTCCGCGATCCACGCGAGCTGCCCGACGGGTGAGTCGTTGAGCGCGTACGACACGGTCTGCGGCCGGCTGGCGTAGAGCACCTGATGAGGGTGCCGTTGCGTCTTGAGCCGCATGATGCGGGCGAGCCGGTCCCGCTCCTCGCCTGACAGTCCGGCTTCCCCGGTCCAGCCGGGTGGCGGGGGCGTGGGCAGGTAGTTGAGGTGTACGCCGACGACGTGCTCCGGGTCGATGCCGCCGAGCCGGGTGGAGATGACCGAGCCCCAGTCGCCGCCCTGTGCGCCGTACCGCCGGTAGCCGAGCCGGCGCATCAGTTCGGCCCAGGCGCGGGCGACGCGGTCGACGTCCCAGCCGCGCTCCCAGGTCGGGCCGGAGAAGCCGAACCCGGGGATCGACGGTACGACCAGGTGGAACTGTTCGGACAGCGGGCCGATCACGTCGAGGAACTCCACGACCGAGCCGGGCCAGCCGTGGGTGAGGATCAGCGGCAGCGCGTCCGGGTCGGCGGAGCGTACGTGCAGGAAGTGGATGTTCTGCCCGTCGATCGTGGTGGTGAACTGCGGATACCGGTTCAGCTCGGCCTCGGCCTCCCGCCAGTCGTACGCGGTGCGCCAGTGCTCGGCCAGCTCGCGTACCCGGGTCAGCGGGATGCCGTAGTCCCACCCGGCGTCCGGTAGTTCGTCGGGCCAGCGGGTGCGGGCCAGGCGGTCGGCCAGGTCGTCGAGGTCGGCCTGGGGGACGTGGATACGGAACGGCTCGATCACTGTCGCTCTCCGATCGTTGGTCACACTAACGTTGGTGCGACCAACGGTATCGCAGATCGTTGGGGGCGCCAACGGTTTCGGTTAGGCTGGGTTCGTGGACAACCCGGAGCCGGATCTCGTACCGACCCGCCTGGCCGGCCTGCCGAGCTGGCTCATCACCCGGACCGCCGTACGCGCCGGGCGGCTGGTGAGCGACGGGCTCGCGGCTGTCGACGCGCGCGGCTACCACTTCCGGCTGCTCGCCACGCTCGACGAGTTCGGGCCGGCCAGTCAGGCGGCGCTCGGCCGGCGCAGCGGCATCCACGTCAGTGACGTGGTGGCCGCACTCAACGAACTCGCCGAGCGGGAGTTCGTCACCCGCAGCCCGGACCCGGCCGACCGGCGGCGCAACGTCGTCACCATCACCGCAGCCGGGCGGCGGCAGTTGCGGCGGCTGGAGAAGCGACTCGCCGCCGTGCAGGACGAGCTGCTCGCTCCGCTGTCACCGGACGAGCGCGCGGACCTGACCCGGCTGCTGTCACGGGTGCTCGCCCACCACAACCGCCCGCCCGCCTGACGGCTGCCCTCGGGCACCGTCCTCATTCACCGCCTACCATTCTCTTTCTCGATAGTGATAACGTCTGCGGCGTGACGATGTCGATGGAGCGGTGGGCGGAGATCGCGCTGCACCCGGTGCGGATCCGCATCCTGCGCGCGGTCGCCGGTGCCCGGGTGACCACGCACGACCTGGTCGAGCTGCTGCCCGACGTCCCACAGGCCACCCTCTACCGGCACCTGGCGACGCTCGTGAAGACCGGGATGCTCGACGTGGTGCAGGAGCGCAAGGTCCGCGGGGCCGTCGAGCGGGTGTACGCACTGCCCGCGCACGGCGCGGCGCTGGACCCCGCAGCACTGGCGACGGCGACGCCGGAGGACCACGCGCGCTACTTCACCGCGTTCGTGTCGAGTCTGCTGTCGGAGTTCTCCCGCTACCTCGCCCGGGAGTCCGTCGACTTCGTCGCCGACGGCGTCGGATACCAGCAGCTCGTCCTGCACCTGACCGACGCCGAGCTGCACGAGTTCGCGGCCGGGCTCAACGCGCTGGTCGGCCCGTTGCTCGCCAGAGGGCCCGGCGGCGGACGGACCCCCCGGCTGCTGGCGACCGTCCTCATGCCCGCCGACCGCCCGGCGACCCCCGGCGACACGCACACGTCAGCGCACGACTCCGACACGACGAAGGGCGACGACTGATGGCATCGGTAACGCTTGACCGCGACGTGATCGACATCCGGTTCACCGGATGGGAACGAATGTGGGTCGGCCGGGAGCGGTTCACGCTGCGCCTGGCCGCCGTGCGGCACGCCGCCCCGGTGGACGAGCCGATCCGGCTGGCCCGTGGCGCCCGGCGCGGGTACGCGGTGTCCGGCTTCGCCAAGGTCGGCGTCTGGGGCATCTTCGGCGGTCCCCGGCAGCTCGTGGCGGCCCGGCGCGGCAAGCCCGGTCTGCACCTGGTGCTGGACCGCGCGGCGGCCGGCGGGGAGTTCGACGAGGTCGTCGTCTCCGACCCGGCCGCGTCGCGCCTCGCCGAAACGATCGGGCGTGCGACGAGGAGCCGGCCATGACCGGCGACCGGCTGGCGATCGAGGCGTCGGGCCTGACCAAGCGCTACGGCGACGTCACCGCCGTCCGCGACCTGACGTTCACCGTACGACCCGGCGCGGTCACCGGCTTCCTCGGCCCGAACGGCGCCGGCAAGACCACCACGATGCGCATGCTGACCGGACTGGTGACGCCGACCAGCGGCGCCGCCACGATCGGCGGGCAGCCGTACGGCCGGCTGGCCCAGCCGTCGCGGACCGTCGGCGCGGTGTTCGACGGCAACGCGTTCCACCCCGGCCACACCGCCCGTGACCACCTGGGCGTCTACGCCGCGATGGCCGGCTGCCCGGACGGTCGCGTCGCGGAACTGCTGGATCTGCTGGGCCTCGCGCAGGCCGCCGACCGTCGTACCCGGGAATTCTCCACCGGCATGCGGCAGCGGCTCAGCCTCGCCACGGCGCTGCTCGGCGACCCCCGCGTCCTGCTGCTCGACGAACCGTCGAACGGCCTGGACCCGGAAGGCATGTCGTGGCTGCGCGGCCTGCTGCGCCGGCTCGCCGACGAGGGCCGCACCGTGCTGGTCTCCAGCCACGTCCTGCACGAGGTCCAGCAGGTGGTGGACGACGTGGTGGTGATCCGGCGCGGTGAACTCGTCGCCGCCGGGCCGTGGTCCCGGCTCACCGGCCCGCCGACGGTGCTCGTCACCTCGCCGGACGCGGACGCCCTGGCCACCGCGCTGACGGCCGCCGCCGGGTCCGTCGAGGCCGCCGGGCCCGGCCGACTGCGGGTACGCGGACTGGACGCGCCGCGCGTCGCCGACCTGGCCGCGGACCACCGGCTGCGGATCCACGAGCTGGTCACCGAGACCACGAACCTCGAACAGCTCTTCCTCGACCTGACCACCGACACGGCGGAGGCACGATGAACCTGGTCAGAGCGGAACTACGCCGGGTCCTGGCCACCCGCATGTGCACCGGGCTGCTGCTCGCCGCCCTCGCGCTCGGCGGCGGCCTGGTCGGGCTCATGGCGCTCGTCGGACCGGAGAACTTCGACCCGCCGATGCCCGGCCTGCACACCGAGGAGGGCCTGCGGTCGATCCTCGGCATCCTCGGTTTCACCGCCTTCGTGCCGGCGGCCGCCGGTGCCCTCGCGGCCACGTCGGAATACCGGCACGGCACGGCCGCCGTCACGTTCATGTTCGCGCCGCGCCGGGGACGGGTGCTCGCCGCCAAACTCGCCACCCACGCGATCGTCGGCCTCGGCTACGGGATCGCCCTGGCCGGCTCCGCCGCGGCGGCCCTGTTCACAGTCGCCGCCGCGCGTGGCGTGTCGCTGGGCCTGCCCGCTCCCACAGTGCTGGCGCTGCTCGCCCGCATCGGCGTCGCGATGGCGGTGTACCTGCTCGTCGGCACCGGCGTGGGCGCGCTGCTCCGCAACCAGGTCGCGGCCGTGTGCGTCGTGGTCGGCTACCTGTACCTGGCCGAGCCCGTACTGATGATGATCCCCGGCGTCAACGCGCTCTACCCGCTCCTGCCCGGCGGCGCCACCGCCGCACTCACCGACTTCACGTACGTCGCCGACGCGATGTCCGCGCAGCTCGGCAGCGACGCCGTCGCACTCCTGCCACCGGCGGCCGGCGCGCTGCTGCTGACCGGGTACGCGATCGCCGCCGCCGCGATCGCCGTGGTCGTCCCGATGCGCCGCGACATCACCTGAGCGTCGCGAGCCGGACGATCTCCTCCGCGGTCAGCGGGCTGCGCGGATGGTGGGTCAGGCACATCGGCGCCTGCATCTTGACGAACCGGGCACCCTCCACTGTGGCGTAGAACTGGCCGGTACGCAGCTTGCCGATGTCCGGGACGTCGGTGCCCTTCGCCCTGGCCACGTCCCGGGCCGCCTCGATCTGCACCGGCACGGTGAGCAGGCCGAAGAACTGCGTGGCGGCGTTGCCGGGGATCTGGTTGTGCAACGCCTTCGGCGCCTGGGTGGCGAAGACCAGCCCCAGCCCGTACTTGCGGGCCTGCGAGGTCAGCGCGAGCGTGCTCTGGGTGCAGGCGGTCACGGCACCGGACGGGGCCAGTGTCTGCGCCTCGTCCATGACGAAGAGTCCACCGAGTGGCCGATCCCCGGCCGGATGGCGCTTGATCCAGGTGAACAGGGCGAGCTGCAACTGGTTGACGAAGCTCTGCCGCTGATTCTCCTCGGACAGCCCGGCGAGATTGATCACCGAGACCCGGGCGCGGCGACCGGGTGGCGGGGTGAGCAGTTCGCCCGGGTCGACAGGCGTTCCGACGCCACCCAGGAGCGGGTCGTTGATCAGGGCGGCCTTGAGCAGCTGTGCCATGCCGGCGGCCAGCTTGGGCGCGCTTTCGAGCTGACTCACCCCGTCCGGTAGGTCGTTGAGGACGTCGGTGAACTCACGCAGGTCACTCGCGCCGCTGCGGGCGTAGCCGATCAGCGCCTCGCGCAGCACGGCCCGGCCGAGCCGGGCCTTGTCGGTGCCGCCGTCCACCCGGGCGTGCGGGGCGAGCGTGGCGACGGCGGCGTTGACGGCCGAGGTGAACCCGTCCGGGTCGTCGAGCACGTCGGCGAAGGCCGGCAACGGCTGGAAGCTCAACGGCCGGCCGGCCTGCCGTCCCGGCGTCCAGACGACCACGTCGGTGCCGGCCAGATATTCCGCCGCGCGGCGGGCGTCGTCGGCGCCCCAGCCCGGCGGCGGCGCAGGCCAGGCCTCGCCGAGCCGGGCCAGGTCGTTGTTGGGGTCGAGCACGATGGCCGACACGCCGCGCAGGGCGCACTCCTCGACCAGGCGGCGGATCAGGACGGTCTTGCCGGAGCCGGAGCCGGCGAAGATGACTGTGTGTCGACGCAGCGCCTCCAGGTCGATGCCGACCGGGTCGGGCCGTCCGGTGACAGTGCCGATCTCCATCCGCTCCGGGTCGATGCCCGCAACCGGCGGCAGGGGAGCGACCACCGGCGGCACCGGGACGGGATCGGCAGAGCGCGGTGCGGCGGTGACCGGCGGTGGCTTCCCGACCGAGGGCCGGTCCGGCGCCTCCTCCGGTCCCTCTTCGGCCCGGACGGCTGCCGGCTCGCCCGGCCAGTCGCCCAGCGCCTCCCGCAGGCAGGTGATGTCGGACGCCGGCCGGCGATCGGCGAACCACGGCCGCAGCGTCTCCCGCCCGTAGTCCTGGATGAGTTGTTCGAGCGCGGCCAGCCGGGCGACGTCCGGCGCGTTCAGGGGAAGCCGCCGGCCGCCGGCCCGCTCGAACGCGTCAAGCACCTCGCGGGTACGGGCACCGGCCGACCACTCCGCGCTGCGCAGCAGGAAGAGCCGTCGTTTGGCGACCCCCTCGGTGAGTCCGGCGGTCGTGATCGCGTTGCGGATCCGGTTGAGCACGGCGATGTGGTGCGGCGCGGAGATCGCCCGGAACGACCAGTGCTCCTCGTCCTCGCTGTCCTCGCTCAGGCTGTGCCGTAGCCGGGCGTGCAGCGCCGGCTTGGTCCCGGCGGGGATCGGGTCGAGGCTGAACGCGTCGACGGCCGCGCCCTGCGCGGCGATCCACGCGGTCAGGCCGGCTTCGAGCAGGCGCGGGACGCGGCCGTCCTCCGACTGCGGGGACAGGGCGGAGGTGGTGTCGGCGGCGGCGACCAGCTCCGCGTACCGGGCGTCGATCTTGCCGAATCCGTACGTCCGGTCTTCCGGGGGCGGCCCGGTGACCGGGGCGTGGGCGAGTCCGTCGGCGGGGCGATCGCCGGTCGTGTGCAGCAGGTGCCGCAGTTCCCGCGCCTCACCGTCGGCCAGGCAGGCCCGGACGTGTGTGTCGATCCGTCGCAGCAGCTCACGGGGGGTGAAGCCGACTACTTCCTGGAACGCGTCCGGGTGGACCGGCCAGGTGGGGTGGGGCGGTGTGAACCCGAGGCCCTCGAAGAGCACCGCGAACCGCTTCTCGACCAGCTCGCGACCCACCTCGACGGACGGGATCTCCTTGAGCGGGGCGGCTTCCCGGAACCGGTCCTGGACGGTGTCCGTCGCCTGCTGCTGGATGCTGCGCCACGTCTGCGGCAGGCACGAGACGACGGACAGGGTCCGGCGGGTGGTCTCGCGCAGCGCCATCAGGCCGCTGGCGACCTGTTCGAGCAGGAGCGACGTCTGCCAGTCCGCCTCGCCCCGGGCGTCCTGGTTCGTCGCCTTCACGGACTGGGCGATCATCAGGTCGATCTGGTCCACCGCGATCACGGTCGGGCCGACGACGGCGAGCAGCCGGGAGATGTCCCGGACCACCTCCTGGGGAGCCCGTCGGTTGCGCCGCAGCCCCCACCCGGCCCGTTGGCCGGGCTCCTCCTCGTCCATCGAGGACAGGAAGTCGTAGCCGATGTCCTGCACCGCGGACTGCTCGGCCGCGTAGAGCACCAGGGCCCGCGCGGTGTCCTGGCACTCCGTGCCGATCTGGCGGTCCTTCTTGCGGATCAGGTCGGCGAACGCGTCGAGCGTCGACCGGCTGAGTTCGGTCTCGCCGGCGACCGCGCGCCGTACCGTCCGAGGCGCCCCCACCTCGTCGGCCAGCCGGCGCAGGAACGTCCGCAGCTGGGTCGTCTCGTCCGGCATCGGCCGGACAAGGCCCTCCAGCATCGAGATCGCGGTGCGTTGCCAGAACGTCCGGGCCTCGAGCAGCTCGACCAGGAAGAAGAACCCGCCGCGTGCCTGCACCTGCTGGCGGACCGTGCCGATGAGGTGGGTCTTGCCGGTGCCGCGCTGGCCGAGGATGGCCACCCCCACCGGACTGGAGTCGGTGCTGGCCTGAGCCTCCGCGAAGCTGTCCAGGACCGTCGTGACGACGTCGTGGTGCAGGCCCTCCACGTGGAACGGCGTGGGTTTCCAGACGTCGTCCGGGGTCGGAGCCCAGTTGAACCTCAGCGCTGCGAGGGCACGGCGTTGCTCGTCACCGATCATGACGAGATGGCGACCAGATGCTTGTCCTGGTTGCCGATGGTCACCGCCGCCGCCCGCTCCTGCGGCTTGAGGACCTTCTGGTTGGACTCGGGCACCAGGTGTACGCCACGCTCCCGATTGAGCGTCATGAGTGCGGCGTCGAACTCGGGGCGGGACAGGTCGGTGAGAGCGCCGCGAAGGTCGGCCAGCATCACGTAGTCACCGGGCTTGGCGGCCAGCTCGTGGTACGCCTGCCGGATCAGCGCGACCGCGTCGACGGCTGGTGCCCCCGACGACGTCACCGGCGGTGCGACGACCTCGCTCCGGTTGATCTGCATCCGGAAGAGGTCGTCGGCGCGGGTCCCGGAGTGGTCGATCAGCCGGCGCAGGAAGTCGAGCGCCACGTAGAGCGTGCCGCCGGCGGTACCGGCACCCTTGGGTGGCTCCGCGCCCAGCTCCTCCGTGGCCCGATCCCATCCTCTGTCGGTGAGCGCCAGGGTGATGGGCTTCTCCGTAACCTCGATCAGGCCGAGTGACTGAAGTCGGCGGCGGTGCTCCGCTTTCAGCCCGATTCCTGCGACATTGGTGAAGTAGGTCTGCGGCAAAGGCGCCGCCTTCACCATCAGCGTGACAAGAATGCACCGGTCGACGAGGGTCAGTTCCTTTTCCGGCATGCGGATGCTCCTCTGCGGCACGAGCTCCCACCGCGTCGACGGTGTGATCGAAGGCTCGGAAGGGGTGGCCATGATCGAGGTGGGCAACGAGGGCTGGCCCCGGCGCACGGGCCGATTCTGCCGACGGTGCCGGACTCGCGCAAGGTCACCGATCTCGCTGACGAAAGCCGACAGGGCCGCGTAGTGGATCTCCAACGGTCCTGCGTGGACGGCTCGATTGAAACGCCTGTTCGGCGGCTTCGGCGCGGTTCGCCGTCCCGACCATTGCGAAGTGACAAGGACAGCGGGCAGCATGGCAGACCGGTGAGAGGGCCGGAGTTCTGCTCCGCCGCGAGCCCTCCTGCCTGTTCTCCTGAAATACGTCACGGAGGTGACCGTGCAGTCTGAGGTGGTCCGCTACCAGGTCGATGACGAAACGGTTGCCTTGATCGAAGTCGAGCCGACGCCCGGTTTCCAGCCCGCCGGCTTCGGCGATGTCGCCGGCTGGGTACGCGAATCCGCGGCGCCGGCGGTCGCCGCCGCCCGGGAATTGCTGGAACAGGTCAAGACCGTTTCTCCAGACGCGGTGGAGGTGCGCTTCGGGATCAAGGCCACCGGCACGGCGAGCTGGGTGGTGGCGAAGGCGACCGGAGAGGCGAACTTCGAGGTCACGCTCGCCTGGCAGCCGGACGGCCCCACCGATCGCGGTGCCGGCCCACGGCGCTGACGGCCGGGTCGGCCCGTGACAGCGGCCCCGGACGAGAGCTCGTGGGCGGTTGCTCTGCACCGCGAGGCGGACCCGCACACGGCGCTCGGCACCGGCATCGTGATCGCCACCAACCTGGTGCTCACCTGCCACCACGTGGCGTTCGCCGCCGACGGCACCCTCCGCCCCGATCTCATGGTCGCCTTTCCACGCGCACCCAAGGTCGCCTACTTCGATCGGCGCAAGGTCCGGCAGTGCCGGCACGACGGCATGCGGGAGGCGTACGTCGATCTGGTCGTGCTCGAACTCGTCGAGCCGGTGCCGGCGACCGTCACCCCGGCGCGGCTGCGCTGCCTCGCCCCCGAGCCCCTGCTCGACCGTCCCTTCTGGGCGTACGGCTTCCCGACGGGAGTGGTCGGTGGCCTCCAGGCGACCGGTTCCGTCGTCGAGACCGGCGGGTACGGCCACGTCACCATCGACAGCGGCGCCTCCGGGCCGCTCAGCAAGGGGTTCAGCGGGGGCGCCCTGTGGTCCCCGGAGTACGAGGCGGTGGTCGGCGTCGTCGTCACGGCCGACGGCAAGGGCAAGGGTCAGGCGGTGACCCTGCACCACGCCGACGAACAGGTGCCGGCGATGACGTTGGGCGCGTTGTCGGCCTGGCGGGTCGAGGACGCCGACGACGCCGCCCTCTCGGCCTGGGGGTGGACGTTGAGCACCGACGGTGAGGCCGGCCGGCACTGGCTGCCCCGAGCGCGGGGCGTCGCCGTGGACACCGAGGGTGGCGCGCGGTTCCGGGGTCGTACGGCCGCGCTCCGGCGGATCGTCGACTTCATCGACGGGGAGGCGCCCGCCACCCGGCCGCTGATCGTCACGGGCTCACCCGGGGTCGGTAAGTCCGCCGTCCTGGGCCGTGTCGTGACCACGGCCGACCAGCAGATCCGGGCCGGCCTGCCGGGCGGCGACAACGCCGTGCGGGCCACTGTCGGCTCGGTGTCCTGCGCCGTGCACGCCAAGGGCAAGACCGCGCTCGAGGTGGCGGTCGAGATCGCACGGGCCGCCGCCGTCGACCTGCCCGGTGCGCCGGCTGACCTGATGCCGGCGGTGCGGGACCGGCTGGCGCGTCGTCCGGCTCGTTTCGCGCTCGTCATCGACGCGCTGGACGAGACGGCCGCCCCCGGTCAGGCGCGGCAGGTCATCGACGACATCCTGCTACCGCTGGCCCGGGAGTGCGGCCGGTACGGCGTCCGGGTGGTCGTCGGCACCCGGCGCGGCGACGACCGGGGTGACCTGATCTCCTGCTTCGGTGATCCGGTCGAGCTGGTGGATCTGGACACGCCCGAGTACTTCGCCGAGGCCGATCTGATGAACTACGCCCTGGCGACCCTGCGGCTGCTGGGCGCGGAACGGCCGGGCAATCCGTACACCGACCCGGCGGCGGCCGCCCCGCTGGCCCGCCGCATCGCCGGGCTGGCGAAGGGGAACTTCCTGGTGGCCGGTCTCGTCGCCCGGGCACACGCGCTGCGCGACATCGAGCCGGTCGACCCGGCCTCGGTGTCGTTCACCGCGACAGTGGCCCATGCGCTCGACTCCTACCTGGCCGGGCTGCCGGCGGCCGGCTCGGCCTCCGCCCGGCTCGCCCTCACCGCCCTGGCGTACGCCGAGACGCCGGGCCTGCCGCTGTCGCTCTGGCGGATCGCGGTGACCGCGCTCGGCGGTACGGTCACCGAGGATGAACTCCTCGCGTTCGCCCGTACGTCGGCGGCGAACTTCCTGGTCGAGACCGGCGGCGGTAGCCAGCCCGCGTACCGCCTGTTCCACCAGGCCCTCAACGACGCGTTACTGGCCGGGGCATCGCGGCGGGACGATCAGCGACGGCTGGTCGCGGCCTGGACGGACCTGGCGGCTGAGGTGGGATGGGCCTCGGTGCCCGACTACCTGCGGCGCTCCCTGCCGCAGCACGCCTCCCGCGCCGGGCTCGTGGAACGGCTCCTCGCCGACGAGGACTACCTCCTGCACGCGCACCTGGAGCGGTTGCTCTCGGTCGTCGACATGGAGAGACCGTTGGAACCGTTGTCCCGATCACGGGTACGGCTGCTGCACCGCACGCCGCTCGCGGTCGCGGCGGCGCCGGCCGAACGCGCCGCCCTCTTCTCGGTGGTCGACCGACTCGACGGGCTGGGCAGCGGGATCGAGGCCGACGCCGCGCCGTACCGCGCGCGCTGGGCGCACACCCCGCCCCGGCAGGAGCGCAGTGTGCTGGACGGGCATTCGCAGGCCGTCTATGACGTGGCAGCCGTCGAGCTGGACGATCGGTGGTTGCTCGCCTCCGCCGGTGACGACGGCACGGTCCGGCTCTGGGATCCGTTGACCAACCAGGCCGTGGCGGTCTTCACCTGTCACGGCGACACGATCCGCGGGTTGTGCGCCGTCCGCACCGGTGCCGGCGAGACGCTGATCGCCACCGCCAGTCACGACGGGACTGTCGGCCTGTGGGATCCGCGAACCGGTCAGCGCCGGCACGAACTGCGCGGGCACGACGACTGGGTCCGCAACATCTGCGTCATCCCGTTGCCGGACGGCGACCTGCTCGCCTCGGCCGGCGACGATCGGACGGTCCGGATCTGGGATCCGGCGACCGGGACGCAGCGCTACGCGTTGACCGGCCACTCGGGCTGGGTGACCGCTGTGACGTACGTTCCGGCGGGCGGCCGGCACCTGCTCGCCTCCACCGGTTTCGACGGCGTGGTCCGGGTCTGGGAGCCGACATGTGACACGCGCCCGGCGCTGACTCTCACCGGACACGTCGGCTGGGTGACCACCCTCTACGCCGTCCGTGCGCCTGGCGGCACGTTGCTCGCCTCGGCCGGCTACGACGGTACGGTCCGGCTCTGGGATCCGCAGAGCGGCGAATGCGTCCACATCCTCGCCACCGGCGGGCCTGTCACGGATCTCTGCACGGTCGAGGTCGACGAGGGCTGTCTGCTCGTGTCGACAGGTGAGGACGGGCTCATCCGGATCTGGGACGTTTCGACCTGGACCATTCGGCCGAGCCTGCGGGGACATGCGAGCTGGATCCGCGCGGTCTGCGAGCTGCGTACGGCGAAGGACCGGATGCTGGCGACGGCGGGTGACGACGGCACGGTGCGGCTGTGGGACCCGGCGGGCGGCCGACCGGACACGGTCGCCGAGCGGGACCGGCTCGGGCCCGTGCACAGCCTCTGCGCGGTCCCCGGCGAGCGGCCGGGTCTCGTCGCCTCCGGCGGCGCCGACGGGCGCGTGGGCGTCTGGGACGCCGCCACCGGCGAGCGGTTGCGGGAGATTCCGACACCCGGCGGGCCGGTCAACGCGATGTGCGCGGTCGCCGACGTCGAGGAGCCATTGCTCGTCACCGCGCAGGACGACAACACGGTCGGGACGTGGAGTGTGCGGCACGGCGCGCAGATGGGGTCGATGATCGAGCACCACGCCCCGGTGGCGGCGGTCTGCCCGATCGTCATCGGCGGTGAGACGCTCGTCGCGTCGGCCGGCGACGACCAGGCCATCCGGCTCTGGCACCCGCAGACCGGCACCGTGCGGGCGGTCCTGCTCGGGCACGTCACCCGTGCCTGGGTGACCGCCCTCGCAACGGTCCGGTGGCCCAGTGTGGAGGCGCTCGCCTCGGCCGACAAGAGCGGCACGGTGATGCTGTGGGGCGGTGGTGACACACCGGTCTGGACCCGGCAGGGACACCAGGACGCGGTCACCGCGCTCTGCGGGCTCGTCGTTGCGGGTCGCCGGATGCTGGCGTCGGCCAGCGCCGACCACACGATCCGTGTGTGGGACGCCGAGTGGGGCCAGCCCGTGGGCGTGTTCACCGGCCACACGGCTGCCGTCACCGGGCTGAGCCTGGTGCGCGTCGGCGGACGGGATCTGCTCGCCTCGACCAGCCGGGACCGGACGGTACGGATCTGGGATCCGTCCACCGGCCGGGTGTTGCATACCATCCCCGTCTACCACCCGGCGCTCACCTGCTGCACGGTCGGCGGAACGTTGCTCGTCGGCCTGGACCAGGGCTTGCTGGCGTTGGACGTCGGCGGCCGGAGCGACGTGCCACCCGAGGCCGCAGACCGTGCGGTCGCTCGGGTGGCGGTGCGCTGCTGATCAGGGGCGCAGCACGTAGCGTCCGCGTACCCCGCCCTCGGCCACCGCCCGATGCGCGTCCGCCACCCGGTCCAGCGGCAGGACCGCGTGCACCCGGGCCGGCAGCTCACCGGCTGCGGTGCGGGCGAGCAGGTCGGCGAGGCGTACCCCGTCGGGGCGCACGTCGACCGCGCGCACCGTGACACCGCGTTCGGCGGCCGGGTGGGCGTTCGGCCGTACGCCGACGAACACGCCGCCGTCGCCTACCAGCGCGAGCCCCTGGTCCTGCCATCCGGCGGCGTCGGCGACCGCGTCCCAGCCCGGCTCGGCCGCCGTGATGAAGTCCGCCCCGAGTCCGCGGACGAACTTCTCGTCCCCGGCCCGCGCCAGGCCGGTCACCCGCCATCCCCGGTCCCGGGCGAGCGGCACGACGTAGCCGCCCACCGCGCCGGCCGCGCCGGTGACGAGCAGCCGGCCGTCGGCGGGCGGGTCGCCGAGCAGGTCGACGATCTGCGCCGCGGTCTGGCCGTTGAGCGGCACCGTCGCCGCCGCCACCAGATCCAGATCATCGGGTACGACGGCGACGTCGGCCGCGGCTACGACGAGCTGCTCGGCGTACGTGCCGAAGTCGCGGTCGAACCCGCCGACCAGCCCGGCGACCCGGGTGCCCACGGCGAGGTCGACGCCGGGCCCGGCCGCGGCGACGACACCGGCGAAGTCCCAGCCCAGGCCGGTGTGGTGCGGCTGGTGGATGAGCCCCAGCGAGTGGAAGAAACCGCCGACGACCCCGAGGTCGGCCGGGTTGACCGGTGCCGCCGCGACGTCCACCCGGACCTCGCCGGGCCCCGGCTCGCGCTCCGGAACGTCGATGATCTCGATCGTGTCCGGTCCGCCCGGAGTGCGGACGACGGCGGCGCGGAAGGTACGCGTACCCATGATGGTGTCTCCTTGTTCTTGAGGAATGCCCTGCTCCACGATGGAGGGGTAACTTTCTTTCGGGAAGTACGCACTTCGGAGTGCGTTGGGTACCCCCGGGTAGGAGGAGGTGCGGACGATGCCGACGCAGACGGCGGCGGAGAAGCGGGCGCAGGCGCGTGAGGAGTACGACGCGTTCCTCGCCGGCTGCCCGAGCCGGCAACTCCTGGACCGGATCTCCGACAAGTGGGTGGCGCTGATCCTGGCCGCGCTCGGCCGCGACGGCCCGGACCGCAACGCGGAGCCGCAGGTCATGCGCTACTCCGAGCTGTCCCGTCGGCTGGCCGGGGTCAGTCAGAAGATGCTCACCCAGACGTTGCGGTCCCTGGAACGCGACGGCCTGGTCACCCGCACCGTGACGCCGAGCGTGCCGGTCACAGTCACCTACGAGCTGACCGACCTCGGTCAGTCGCTGCACCGGCTGATGTACGGCATGAAGCTGTGGGCCGAGGCGCACATGGACGAGGTGCACGCCAACCGCGAGCGGTACGACGCCGCCGATCGCTGAGCGGCCGGGCCGGGATTCTCCGAAACTTTCGGTCCGCGTCCCGGTTCTCGTTGCGCTTCGCGCTCATAGCCATGCATGGACTCCCGCGCTGATCAGCCGGTTGAGTCCATGTTCGCGTTGACATCGACATTGACCGATCGTGCCGTCGCGGATATCTTCCCAGGGAAGTTACCGGTACATCTTCGAAAAGTTTCAGGGCATTGACGCGGGGAGTGAGCGCACCGCCGGCTCTCATCCGCGTCCAGCCGGGCATCGCCAGCGCATCATCGTCCGATATGCAGAGGAGTGTCATGAAACATCTACCGAGGCGCAGTCACCGGGTGGTGCTGGCCGCCGTCACCAGCGCGCTGGCACTGGCCGGTGCCGCGCTCGTGGTGCCCAGCCTGGCCCAGGCGGCGGCGAGCACGCTCGGCGCCGCCGCGGCACAGTCGGGCCGGTACTTCGGCACCGCCATCGCGGCGAGCCGGCTGGGCGACTCCACCTACAGCACCATCGCGGCCCGTGAGTTCAACATGATCACGGCCGAGAACGAGATGAAGCCGGACGCGCTCCAGCCCAACCAGGGCCAGTTCAACTTCTCCTCCGGCGACCAGATCTACAACTGGGCGACTCAGCGTGGCCTCCAGGTCCGCGGCCACACGCTGGCGTGGCACGCCCAGCAGCCGGCCTGGATGCAGCGCCTGAGCGGCAGCTCGCTGCGCACCGCCATGATCAACCACATCAACGGCGTGATGGCCCACTACCGGGGCAAGCTCGCCGCGTGGGACGTGGTGAACGAGGCGTTCAACGAGGACGGCAGCCGCCGCCAGAGCAACCTGCAGGGCACCGGTAACGACTGGATCGAGGTGGCGTTCCGTACCGCTCGGGCGGCGGATCCGTCGGTGAAGCTCTGCTACAACGACTACAACATCGAGAACTGGTCGTACGGCAAGACGCAGGGCGTCTACAACATGATCCGGGACTTCAAGTCCCGTGGTGTGCCGATCGACTGCGTGGGGTTGCAGACGCACTTCACCGGCGGCAGCTCGCTGCCGGGCAACTTCCAGACCACGCTGTCGAGCTTCGCCGCGCTCGGCGTCGACGTGGCGCTGACCGAGGTCGACGTCACCAACTCGTCCACCAGCCAGTACGCCGGACTGACCCAGGCGTGCCTGAACGTGCCGCGCTGCATCGGCATCACCGTGTGGGGCGTCCGCGACAGCGACTCGTGGCGCTCCAACGAGAACCCGCTGCTCTTCGACGGCAGCGGCAACAAGAAGGCCGCGTACAACTCGGTCCTCAACGCCCTAAACGCCGCGACGCCCAACCCCACCCCGACCGTGACGCCGACCGTGACCCCGACCGCCGGACCGACCACGCCGCCGCCGACCAGCGGCGCCAGCCGGATCGTCGGCAACCAGTCCGGCCGGTGCATCGACGTACCGAACTCCTCGCAGAGCAACGGCACCCGGGTGCAGCTCTACGACTGCCACGGCCAGACCAACCAGCGGTGGACCTACACCTCCAGCCGGCAACTGACCGTGTACGGCTCGATGTGCCTGGACGCCGCCGGATCCGGTAACGGCTCGGCCGTCCAGATCTACAGCTGCAACGGGCAGACGAACCAGCAGTGGAACGTCAACTCCAACGGCACCATCACCGGAGTCCAGTCCGGCCGCTGCCTCGACGTCTGGGGCACCGGCAACGGCCAGCAGGTGCAGATCTACGACTGCAACGGCCAGGCCAACCAGCGGTTCCAGCTCGTCGCGACGAGCTGACCTCCTCGTACGGAAGGCGCGCGACGGGCGGGCCCGGTGTGGACGCGAACACCGGGCCCGCTCGTCGCGTCTCTGAGCACTAGGCTGGATCGGAGTGTGTGAGGCGGCCGGGCGCACGGGGGAGCGGAGACGGCAATAGTCATCGTGGTCTTCGACGCCGACCGGGAGTGGTACATCCAGGGTCGCGTCTACGCGAACATCATCGAGTCGGTGCCGGCCGGGATGCTCCAGGACGACGACCTGGAGCTACATTTGTGGCCCGCCCGGGCGATGGGCCTGCTGAGGCTGCCGGGCATGGAACCGGATCGAGCCGAGCGAATCGCGGCAGCGCTCGTTGAGGGCGTGACCCGCCGCCTGCGGACCATCGACCAGAGCGACACCGAGATGGTCACGTTCCACGAAGGCCTGCGAGAGATCGCCGCCCGGCACGCCTGACTCGTGCCCGCCGGGTCAAGGGACAAGCAACTCCGAGCGGTACTCGGCGGCCAGCGCGGCGGCCCGGTTCCGGCGCTCGGCCTGCTCCTCGTCGGTGAGAGCCGGCGGCGGCGAGGTGGGACCGTCCACCCGGTCGCCCACGCGCAGGAAATACTCGTCCTGCCCGGCTGGCGTGCACATGCACAGCAGCCGCGCGGGCTGGTCGAAGGAGTTACGGAAGAAGTGCGGCGCGTTCGCCGGAATGTTGATTGTCTCCCCGGCCCGCGCGACGGTCTGCTCGCCCCGGAACGTGAACTCCACCGCCCCGTCGAGCACCGTGAACATCTCCTCGAAGTCGTGCCGGTGCGGAGGCGGTCCACCGCCGGGCGGAACGCGCATGTCGATCAGGCAGTACCGGCCGGCCGTCTGCTCGCCGGTGACCAGGATCGTGTAGGTGCCGCCCGCGATGGCGAGGTGCGTGAGGGCGGGGTCGTCGGGACGGGCGTGGACGAGGGTACGGGTCGGATCGTCGGACGGGATCGCAACGCTGGCCATCGGCTCTCCTCGCTCGCGGGTCTGCTCATGGGTCTGCGGATCGATACCCCTCATAGCCATCCGGAAAGCCGCTAAACCTGGGTGTCCTGGTGGACCGTCACGCCGGTCGGCGGGCGACCACTGCCAGGGCCATGCCGAAGAACTTCAACGGCGATCGCTCGACCGCGTCGGTCACCGGCCGGATACGACGCCCGAAGCCGGACCGGTCGAACGGCGGCATGATGTAGTCCACCGCTACCGGCTCCAGCCCGGCCCGCCGGAGCTGCGCGGACAAGCCGCGGGCGGTGAAGCAACGGGCATCTGCCAGCCGCCGGTGCAGCGGCACGATCCACGGCAGGAACGGACCCCGCGCGGGCCGGTACCGCTTCCCGCGGATCAGGAACCCATGAGTCTCGAACGGGAACCACCGGTTGGGCGTCGTCAGGGCGAAGCAGCCGCCGGGAACGAGCACGCGACGGACCTGCCGCAGGGCGGCATCGAGGTCGTCGATGTGCTCCACCACCTCGATGGCGGTGACCAGGTCGAAGCTCTCGTCCGGGTAGTCCAGCTCGGTAGCGGACAACTCCCGCACGTTGATCTTCTGGGCCGCCGCCGGATAGTCGGCCAGCCGCTCCCGGAACAGCGCCAACCGATCCTGCTGGATGTCCACGGCCTCGATCTGCTCGAACGCGCCGACCAGCCGCATCGTGTACGTGCCGTCCCCGCAGCCGATCTCCAGTAATCGTCGGCCGGTCAGCGATGTGTGCCGGCTCAATGTGCCCAGCCGCTTCGCCACCCCACGCTCGCCGAACGCGCTGCCGTGCCCCAGGCCAAGATTGCGAGTCGTATTCACCATGGTCGCTGACACTAACCCTAACGAGCGTTAGCGTGGGGGCACCGCTCTCGATGTGATCTCCGCCGACGGTGGCCGCTGCCGTGCTGCTGGCATCGGTTGGTCGGCTTCTCTCGTCCAACCGAGAAAGCGCCGGTGCAGCATCCCGGCCGGCGTCCACGGCATGTCCTCGGTGGCCTGGATGAGGTAGGAGCCGAGGTAGAGCGCCAGCGACACCGGCGCGCCGGCGAACTCCGCGCGTAGCTCCTGCTTCCGCGTAGGGCAAGGCCAGGGCAGGTCGCAGCCGCCACAGCTCCATACCGGCATCACCGGACCGTGGGTGGTCACCGCACACCATCCAGGAAACGAGCGGTGATCGTCCGTGCCTGCCGGCTGGTCGCCCACTCAACCTGCCAGCACGGGTACGGAGTCAGCCGCGACCACCAGGCGCGGCAGCCGGTGCACATGCCGTCGAAGCCTCGGACATGCACGGCCAGGATCGCCTGCTCCTGGTCGTCCTTCACTGCGGGTCCTCTCCCGGCCAGTGGCCACGATTGATGGGAATTCGGTGCCGGGCACAACACGGCAGGTCGGCTCCGCAGCGGCAGATCCGCCGCCATTTGCGCCAGCACCAGACCGGCCGATGCCTCCGGGCGAAAGTGAGGGCCGTCGCGATCAGGTACTCCTCGTACGAGACGTGCCGCCTGCTCGGAGGCATCCGGCCGCGCCCGCCGATGGCCATCCGGCTCACCGCTGCTTCGTCGGGACGTCCGGCGCCGGCCCTCGGTCGTCCTGGGATCGCCGTAGCTGCGCTGCGTGGTCGAGTAACCGCTGGCGAGCCGCCACGTACTCGGCGTCCTGGTACTGCTGCCCTCTCCGGGGCGGTGGTTGGGGCTTGGGTTGCCGGAGCAGCCACCGGAAGAACTGGTCCAGGTGGCCACGCGTCGTCACGAGCCTGCCCGCTCAGGGCCGGAGACGGCGTCCCATTCCGGCACGCCATTCGGGTCGTCGGCATCGAAGTCCATGCCGGACACGGTTCCGTTGACTGAGCTTCGGCGACCATGTCGAGAGGTCATGTCACGGTGACATGAGCACATTCGACCTGCTGGTGCGCCGACCGTAGGCTCCGGGCTGAGCACCTTGGGTAGTCGCCCGACAACGCTGGGAGCCGTTGTGCTGCTAGGGAATCTCCGGATACCTGATGACCTCTGGTCGCGAGAGGACGTGCACACCGCCTTGGCGAGCCGTGACATAGGCGCACTGTTCCGGCTGCTCGCCCGGCACACGGGTGCAAGCCAAACCCGCATAGGTGCGGCCGTCGGCCTTGAGCAGGGCTACGTCAGCCGCATCATCGCCGGCCGACGGGTGACCTCGATCGACGTGCTGGAACGGATCGCCACCGGTTGTGGCATGCCCGACGACGCCCGGATGACCCTGGGCCTCGCGCCCCGCCCGCGGTCATATCGCCCGGCCATGGCGGATCACTCCCGCGGTCGGCACAGTGACGTGCCGGCCAACCGGTCCTGGCGCGAGGACGTCCGGGCGGCCGCGCAGCTATGGGAAGGCGATGTGAACCGTCGAGACATGCTTCGCCAGACAGTGTTCAGCTCCACGGCATACACCCTGCCCGCCCTACGCTGGTTCACCGCCACCACGGCGCAGCCCGTCGACCAGGAGGGGCGACGGGCAGTCGGTCAACCCGACATCGACACCATCCGCCAGATGACCGCCACCTATCGGCGACTCGACAACCAGTACGGCGGCGGGCACGCGCGCGACAACGTCACCCGCTTTCTGCACCACGAGGTCACACCCCTGGTCATCGAGGGCCGGTACGACCCGGCGACCGGACGCAGACTGCTCATCGCCGTTGCCGAACTGGCCCAACTCGCCGGTTGGCAGGCGTACGACATGGCCGAACACGGCCTCGCGCAGCGCTACCTCACTCAGGCCCTGGACCTGGCCAGAACGGCCGGCGACGCCGGGCTGGGCGCCGAGATCCTCGCCGCGATGAGCCACCAGGCCACCTACCTCGGGCACGCCGCCACGGGCATCGACCTCGCCCGCGCCGCCCGGCAAACGGCACAGCGCGCCGGTCTCACCGTCCTGACTGCCGAAGCGCTGGTCATGGAAGCCCACGCTCACGCTGTCGCCCTCCACGAACGTGACTGCGCCGCCGCGCTTCACCAAGCAGAGCAAGCCCTGGACCGCGCGGACCGCAGCAGCGACCCGCAATGGCTCGGCTACTTCGACGAGGCGTACCTGTCGGCCAAGTTCGGCCATTGCTTTCACGCGCTCGGCCAACACCGTCGAGCTGAACGCTTCGCGGCTCGCTCCCTGAAGATGGACGAGCGCTACGTACGCGGGAAGGCGTTCAACCTCGCCCTGCTGGCCAGCGTCCACGCTCGCCACGGCGAGCCGGAACGTGCCAGCGCCATCGGCACGGAAGCCCTCACCCTGACCACACAGCTACGGTCGGCCCGTGCCGTCCGTTACGTGCGCGACCTGCAAACCGGTCTGACACCTCACCGCCGCAAGCCAGCAGTACGGCAGTTCATCACCCGGGTCGACGCGGCACTCGGCCAACGGCGCTGACTACAGCTCACCCCTAGCCCTGCGCGCCACCAGTTCCAACACGGCGATCACCGTGCCGGCACCAACGATCTCTCCCTCGGAGACGAGTCGTCGCGCCTCCCCCAGCGGAATCCAAGCCACCCGCTCGGTCTCGTTGACGTCCACGGGGGCGCCGATGTGCTCCGCCTCCCGGGCAAGGAACAGCAAGTTTTCGGCGTCCGCGGTCGCCACCCACGGCTGAAACGACAGCAACGGCTCGACTGCCTCGGGACGCCACCCGGTCTCCTCCTCGACCTCCCGGACCGCGCACTTCGCCGGATCCTCGCCCTCGTCGACGTAGCCGCCGGGCAGCTCCCACACCCACCGGTCGAAGACAAACCGGTGCCGTCGCATCAGAAGCAGGCGCTCCTGGCCGTCGAGCACGGCAACCATGGCCGATCGGGGTGCCCGGATCACGTACTGCTCGAAGCGAACCCCGTCCGGAAGCTCCACGTCCGCGATGCTCAACCGGGAGCGCCGGCTGCCGTCCACGACCCGCTCACCATGAATCGTCCACCGCGTCGACCTGCCAGCCACTTCGTCCGTCACTCGGCCAGTATCCGACCGGTGGCGCCGGAACGCTGTCGAGCGGTGCCCCGACGACTCGACTCGGTCCCGACCGCCGCTTCCTCCGCGCCGGATGTACGAACCCTGCTCATCAGGCTGACAGGCACGGCCAGGATTGAGGCCACGCTTCCAGGCGAATGACTATTCGCAGGAGGCTTGCCTCAAACGCGGCCTCATCAAGATCGCCTCCCCGGCGTCGGGACCACAACTCGCTCAGGTCATCTTCGATGGCACCAAGTTCGACGAGTCGGTCGGCGCAGGCGAGGCTTCTCTGACGCGCCTCGGCCGGGTTGCCGGAGTCGGTGGCCATCTTGTCTGTGACCACGGTCAGTGTGCAGCGTGCCTCTGCCGTGATGCCACGGCCGGCGGTCTCGACTGCCCGCAGAGTCCCTTCGGGCCCTCGAACGATCTCGACGAACAGGCCGAGCAACCGTGAATTGCGTACGAGAGGTCCGTCCGTCATCGCCCACCCTCTAGCTGTTCGGCCCGCTGCCGCTTCGGAGAGCATCCCCGACACGGAGGTCGGGCTGGCGGTTGGTCCACTGCTGCACTTCGCTGCGGTACCGCCCCGATAATGGCAACAGCGACCCCAGTCGGGGCCACTGACCTGTGGGAGAGTGGGCCGCCAGGGACTCGAACCCTGAACCCCTCCGGCGTTCTGTGGATCAACTCAGATCGGGCGCATCGGTGTCCTGACCTGCACGGGGATTCTCGTTTCCTTGCAGCGGTTGACAGCCCTTGTCGGCGTCAGTCGTGCCCGGCTTGTGCCCGACGATCTTGGAAGTCCATCGCCTACCGTCCGTGCCCTGGTTCCGACCTCAACCCCCGTCGTGGGGAGCCGGGTTGGCGGTGCTGGGTGGTGTCAACGGTCATCGTCTGGTGCTCTCACGTACCCGAGTCGTGCCTGGCCACAAGGCCTTTCGCGGCCCGATTAAGCTGTTGAGGCCAACGGTGCTACTACCGGCCGCGAACAGGGCAGCGATCACCGCCGCTGGCACAGGCCCACCTGCTAGGGAAGTCAGTGCACCGACGGCAAGTCCACAGCACACTCCGAGCGCCAGGATCAATGCAGCACGATGGCTGAGCAAGACCTGCGACCCGCGCGCTTCACTCTCAGGCTTAGTCATGCGGCCGAACGCTACTGACCATCGAGGCTAGTGTCGTGGGCGTCTGAGCTGCGGGTTTGTTAGATTGACCAACGCCACGTCAACATATGTTGATGACCAGACAGCCGGCCTGATCCCGGCCGTCCTGTTGAGGGAACGACGCTACGGGTAGCCATCGAAAGGCTCGCCAATCGTGTGGTCAGGGACAGCGGAGGATCAAAGCTACGAGCCTTGGCGGATATCCGAGCAGCGGTTGAGGAGAACATCGCCGCCGAGGTAAGTGGCGGGGCCGAGGGGCTACTGCTAAGTGTGCGGGGACTGCCAGCAACACCGACTTGGCGGGAGATCGGTGAAGATTTAGCCTCGGTCTTTCACTAACTGTTGATCAAGGCCGCGTGGCGGGTTGTTGATCTTGATCAGTCGGTCGATCGACGTCAGGGCGTGGTGGTAGCCCGACGCGGGGTCGGGTTCCTCCAGAAGCTGTCCGT